>JACQXX010000033.1 GCA_016208495.1 Acidobacteriota bacterium
AAGCTGATTCGGCCACCAGCGGTGACAACTGGTGCGACCGGCAAACAAATCCAGTTTTTGTTCTTTGATTCGGTTTTCCATCTCACCCCGCTCGCAATAGACTAATGTATAGAGCGTTTCTGGATCATGCGTGAGGTTGGTGGCGACAAAACGTGGATTGGCCCCATCGGCACTGTGTTCCGCCTTGACAATGAGCCGTCGCTCCTGCTGCCAACTATGAGCCGCATACTGACACTCCCCAAATAACCGGTGTTTGGTTTGGGTCGTTTCAAACTGGAATTTGGCTTGCTTGATCACGTCCTGGTTGAGTCGCAATAATCGCTCATTCTTGGCCATCCCCACCACGTACTTCACTTCCTGGCGATCACACTGAAAAAAATCACGTAAAATTGGCTCTCCCGCAATTTCGCTGATACTCAACCAGCTACCGGATAAAATACTCCTCAGGTAGATCGGAGTGGAAACAGGGCAGAACTGAGGGGTGAATCTGGAATCAATGATTTTGATGGTACCAGCGGAAGCCCAACTTGAGATGGAATCTGTCAAAAGGGAGGTAGAAAGATGCCACTTTACGCAAAGAATGCGCAAAAGACCCGCCAAAACCAGTCAACCGTGACTGAACTGTTGCGGTGTTAAGGAAAATTCGAACTCAAAGCCTGAAATCTATCAATCGGTTTTGATAAGGATAAGATGAGTTTAAAAGTTAATTGGGAACGGTATATGAAAAAAGCTGGTCTTTGGTTGCCTTACAGTATCTGCTCACTTCTTTTGTTACTGCTGAATATTTCGCCAACTGACGGTTGGAATCATTCACAACGCAAAAACAAATTGAAAACATCAGCAGATATACTGACAGATGCTGTCAATAAAGGTGACTTTGCTGCGGTTAAGAAAGTGCTTCAATCCGGAAACATCAATGCCAGAAATAGCCAGGGAGAAACTGCTCTCATTGTTGCCACCCTAAAAAATGACTTTGAGATGGTAAAATATTTGCTTTCTATCGGAGCAAATGTGAACCAGGAAATTGAACATCCGACACAACGCCGCTCAAAAAAAGACAATTGTGATTGTCCACCAATTGATGTTGGGGCAACTCCGCTCATTTATGCGAGAGATCAGAAAATTGTGCGATTGCTGCTTGATGCTGGAGCAGATGTCAATGCACGTACCTCTGATGGAGATACAGTATTGATAAGAAGTGCCAGTTACGCAAGTCGTGAAGTGATAGGCGCATTGTTGAACGCCGGGGCAAATGTCAATTTACAAAACACTACTGGTGATACAGCACTCCATTCCGCTGCATTTAATGGCCGCAGCGATATTCTCCAAATGTTGCTTGGTGCCGGAGCAACGGTGGACACCTCAGATATCGGAGGGTATACAGCACTTATCTGGGCCGCCAGCAACAACCACGGTGAGGCGGTGAGAGTTCTTCTCAAATTTGGCGCAAATATGAATGCGGCCAATAACGATGGATATACCGGACTGATACTCGCGACGGTTCACGGATATCAGGAAACGGTTAAAGTGTTGATAGAAGCCGGGGTGGATTTGAATATTCAAACGAAGGAGAAAGGTTATAGCGCGCTCCATATTGCAGCACTTAACGGACACGAGCCGGTCGTTGAAACCTTGTTGACAGCCGGAGCGGATACAATGCTTAAAACCAAGAATCGGGAAACGGCACTTCAGATTGCCGAACGACGGAATGCAGAGCGGCGCGGGTTTGCTGGGATTGTCCGATTGCTTCAGTCTGCAAATACAAGAAAGTAGCCAAACTCGCTTGATGGTTGTTTCATTGTTGCCCAAGAAGTTTCGGCTCTTTGGTATTTGCCGTGAACCCCAGCTTTTTGAGCAAAACCTACGCCTGTAAATTTTTTAGAACCAACCTCTGTTTTTGAGGTTATATTCCTGCTTCTACCGGATTTTGTGTTATGCCAGGTCAACGTTGGAAATAAAGAACTTGTCAGTACCACCCGCGTCAGTGGGTGGGGTTAGAAGCAAGCCAGCCCACCCACTGACGCGGGTGGTACTGACTGATTGGCTCTTCTGATTTGTCTCCAACACAAAATCCGGTAGAAGCAGACTTATTTCCCTGTCTGATTTTCGGGGAGCATTATAGCCCAAAGTGGTATTACCCAACGTGAGGCAAAATCAGGCACAAATCCCCAAACTCATGGCTGAGATACCCTGTTTGTTGGGCATGGAACATGGCTGCTTTCAGTAACGGTTCATCCACAAAACAGCCCAACAACCGGAAATGGGTTTCCGTGGCTTCATGCATTCCAGAGAGAATCCCATCAACCACCTGCCGCTGAATTCCTGGATGCAAGATCAAATCAGTCATCCCGGTTCCAGCGACCAGTTTTCCATGGGTGGCATAATTTCCTTCAAGTGCCCGAGTCACCGAAGTTCCAATCGCAATCACCCGTCCGCCCTGTTCCTGGGTTGAATGGATTGCCTCAATGGTCGCGGGTGGAATGTCATACCGCTCTGGAAGTGGAAGCATCGCATCCAGCACCGGGTCACCGCTGGCTGAAATCCCGGCGGCGTGGGTGAGCGCCGCCAGGTTCACTCCGTGGCGCATCAGGTCAAGCAGAAGTTTCCATTGAAGTGATTTCCCCGCTGAGGGCATCTCCATCGCCCAGGGGCGCGAGGCATAGGCGGTCTGCACATCCCACAATTCCAGGTCGCTATTCAGATGCGAATACTGGATTGGATGCCCGGCTCGATACATTTCGCGCCACGTCGCGGACTCATCCAGATTGAACTCAAGCTCCACACTCCGAGGTGATAAAACAGAAGTTTCAAGGACGTATGCCTGGAGCGGTGAACCTTCAATCTGTAATCGTGCCCCGGCTTTTAAAATCGGCGGGTTCACCCGGTCTTCCGTGCGAGTTCGCCAGTTTCCTGCGCCCAGGAGAACCGCCAGGAACCGGGTCCCGTGCTGGTGGCAAATCAGTCGAACCTCAAGCTGCTCCTTTGCTTCAGTCTGGGCAAAAAAGGAGGCGGGCACCGTTGCCGCATCATTAACAATGACCAGATCGCCGGGATGTAAAAAACTGGTCAGGTCGGCCACCTGGGCATCTGTCCACGATTGGGTTGTCCCATCAATCACCAGGAGCCGATTGTCCAGCGGTTGGCTTCGTGGCCAGCGTGAAGGTTTCATAACACCTCCGAAGCCAGAAACCGTGTTCCATTGGCAATGGACTCAAGGTGTTCCAGCCGAGAAATGATTTTTTTGGCAACTGTTGCGGGTGAATCGAGGGTCGTCGGATCCGCTTCGGGCAGGGCATCAGCGTGCATTTGGGTATCCATTTCACCTGGATCAACACTGAGGACCTTGATTGGTGTTCCCTCAAACTCAGTCGCCCAAATCCGGGTCAAATGGTCCAGGGCAGCTTTACTTACGCCGTAGGCGCCCCAGTTCGGATAGGCCGACGCAGCGGCATCGGAAGAAATGTTGAGGATGAGACCTCCACCGCGCAAAACCATTGAACCCGCCACGGCTTTGGTCAGGCGAAACGGGGCCAGCAGGTTGGTTTCCAGAACGTGGCCGAAATCTTCGCATTCGGTATCAAGCAGCAAGGGCATTGGGAGCGGCCCCAGGGTGCTGGCATTATTGATTAACACATCAACCGGTCCGGCCAGCTCTGCCGCCTGGGCGACAATCGGGTAGATGGCTCGTTTATCAGCCACATCCGCCTGAATGGCAAAAGCGATGCCTCCCTGCTGGCGAATGATTTGAACGGTTTCTTCAAGCGAAGCTGCATCGCGGGCAACCAGGGCCAGCCGGGCGCCGCGTTCAGCCAGGTGAAAGGTCAGTGCCTGACCGAGTCCACGGCTGGCACCTGTGATCAAAATTGACTTTCCTGAATAGTTCATACGGTATCTCCTTTGGTTGCCCATACCGTATCAGGTCTTGCCAGCAATGAAACTTTCTTGCTAATACACTGTCAAAAGGTTAGTTTCTTGTCATGAGCGAACAAACCGACATTTCAACCAATTTAGCCGCCAACATCAGGCGATTGCGTGAGTTGCGCGGAGCAACCCAGGACAGGCTGGCCCAACTTTCGGGCCTTCCCCGGCCAACCTGGGCCAATCTTGAATCAGGTTCGGCCAATCCAACCGTTTCGGTCCTGGTCAAAGCCGCCGCGACTCTTCAGGTTTCAGTCGAGGAACTCATCAGCCCGCCCCGATCTGAAGGCCGGCTCTATCACGCGACTGAAATTCCGATCAAAAAACGGGAAGGTGTAACAGTGCGCAAACTCCTGCCTGATTCGCTGCAAAACATGGAGCTTGACCGGATGGAGCTTCCGCCCCGGTCACGAATGAGCGGCGTGCCGCACCGTCCCGGCACCCGCGAATATCTGACCTGTGAAACGGGACAGGTGGAAATTGCGCTGACAGGTGAAAAATGGATCCTTCAGCCAGGCGATGTTTTTGTCTTTCGGGGCGATCAACGTCATTCTTATTTCAATCCGGGGGATGAAACGGCGATTGCCTACAGTGTGATTTTGCTTGGTGCTCAAGGGCCATTTTGAATTGTATAAAGTGGCTGATTCCTTTTAGAAATTCCACAAATCATAGCCCGGAATTCCAAAGCACTTTTAACCACGAAATACACGAAATACACGAAAAAACACTTCCAATATCAATCGCTCAGTCAATTCAAGGCAAGATGCTTATGGCCAACTTTTCCAAAATCCGATGTCTGGGGTTGGTTCTGATCTTCCTGGTGGTCTTCCATCCTGGCTGGCGTGCCAGTTCCACATCGGTTCAGCATCGCCGATCTCTGGGATGTTCACCAAAGGCGCTGACTGCGTACAGACCGATTCCCCAACTGGACTATCCGTGTGAAAGCCACCCGGAAGACAATTTGAACAATCCCGAGCGTGCCGAAGCATTGGAAGCGTACCTGACGGAGCTTGAAACCACCTTTTCGGATCCAAACTGGTGGGCGGTTTCAGTTGCCGAGCTGAATGTTTGTTCGATCACCAACCAGGTTCGCCGGATGACGGCCAGTGAACGCGAGATGCTTGAATACACCACGTATCTTTATGGGGATCATTCGACACGATTGGTCGTCAGTGTGGATCCGTGCATCTGGTACAGCAGCAACACCTTAAATGGGTTTATCCTGCACCGGGTTGGCAGGCAGGTTGTGGCAACCCTGGTGCTTGATGCCTTTTACACCCGGTTGGACAAAGCCGTTGACTTCCATCTGGCGCATCACAACGGTGAAAAGCTTATTTTTGTGTATTCAAATACCTCGGATGGGTCTATGCCGCCAACGTTGTTTACCACTTGCACGGTGTATACGATTGATCCAAAGAGCCACCGGGCCACCCCGAAAAAGCTGTTTCAAGACGAAAAAGGAACGGTGACGAATCAGTTTGAGTGGAATGGGTATGTATTTGAAGATGAGAAATTAGCCAACCAGTGGTACGCTCCAAAAATTGTTCACAAGGGTCGGTTGAGTCAACGGTTCACCATCTGCACACCAATCAACCATCGGATGACCTATTCGACCTATACCTGGAACGGAAAGTACTTTAAGCTCAAATAATGCCAGGGTTCCGTTACCGGCAAAAGGCTCAATTTAATCAATATCTATGGACCGTTTAGACACATTTCGCCCACAGCTTTCGCTGACTCAACCCATACCAGGGTATGAAATCTGGTTCACCGTCATCATTGATTCTGAAACGGGAAAAGCCCTTTGGCTTCGGTTTTCCACTTTTGTTTCGCGACCAGAAGCGCCAGAGAAACAAATCGGCTTGATGTGGGCATCATTTTTTGACGCTGAAGAGGCGGCTCATCATTGTTTTGGAGTTGAACATGCGAGGCGTTCAGAGTGCCAGTGGATCAATCACCGCCTGGAGCACCCGAAAGGTCATTTAAGCTTTGATCATTTTTCTGGTGAAGTGCTCACAAACAAAGGGGTTTTACGCTGGGACCTGGATTTTCAAAGCCAGTTTGAACCGACCCATCACGTACCGGCCTGGTTAAGTGCCTCTCCGCTGGCAAAAACAAAAAGCATCGTTTGCGCTCCGTTTGCCCAGGTGAACGGCACCTTTTCACTCAATGAAAACCAATTCAGATTCAATCGCGCTGACGGACTTTTAGACCATATTTGGGGCACGCATCGGGTGGAGCAATTGTACTGGCTCTTTGTCCCCACATTTGATCATGACGAAGAAGGCTGGGGATTGGAAATGGTCGCCGTAAAACCGAACCGGTTTCTTCCCTGGTTCACATTTGTCACGCTGAGACAAGGTGGGAAATTGTGGCACGACCAGACGGTATGGCAAGCCTGCCGGGGAAAAGTCCAGGCCCGGTATCCTCAGATTGATTTTCAGGTTCGAACCAATACCCACGAAATCACCATCCAGAGCAAACTGAACGAATCTCAAACCACGGCTTATATTTACCGTGACCCGGCAGGTTCCAGCCGCTATATTGAGCATAGCGATGTCAGTGATGTTACCTGTGTGATCCGCGACAAAGACCGGGAACGAACCGTAGGCTGCCGGGGCCGCGCCGCAGTGGAATTTCACGGAATGAACCCCTGGAGCCACCGTCAATATCTTGATCCCTACCCATAACTCTCAAACCAGGAGTAAGGAAAATGAAACAGACTCTATCACCTGGAATCAGTATGCTGGCCGGTGTATTGGTTTTCCTTTTTATCACCTCCCAACCAGTTCCGGCGATACAGAAATATGCTCCTGTCGTTGGTCGGTGGCAGATCAAAGTGCAATTTGCGGATTCAACTTCGGAATTTGATTTTGAGACCCTTGGGGAAGGGGTTTATGGATATGGGAATGGCTCGATCTTTCTTTTAGATCCCCAAACCAGGCTGGTTGCAACGTTCCCGGCATCGTGGGACAACCACCTCGTTGACCGCATTCATATCAGCGGGGAAATCAGTTTGCCAGCAATGGCCGGGAAAAACCGGACACATGGAACGCTGGTTCTCAGAATCCATTATGAGCCGAAGAAAGGTTATGTCGGCACGGCGTTCTTTATCGGAGAAGATTTGACCCAACGCAAAGGCACGATTGAAATGAAACGGACAAAAGGGCCAGAAGAAATCCTGAAAAATCAGTAATAAGGAACCCAGAAGAAAATAAAATCCCACTGAAATCGGGTTCAGGGTTCAGGGTTTCGGGGTTTCGGCGATGAAGCGACTGATCCGACGCACGATGAAGACTGGAGAACTGGCGGGTACCCTTCAACGTGGACTATTTGGCTCTGAACCCTGAACCCCGAACCCTGAACCCCGGTGGTATGATATTTCCATCCGACTCCCTAAATTTTTTGAAGTGCGCCGACTTGTCGGCACTTTCACTCTTTCTGGTTCAATCCTTCATTCGCACTATTGCCACCTGGTTTTGGCCATTTCACCGTTGACAGGTCAGGTTCGGCATATTTTTCCAGAATGGCTTTGCGAGCCGCATCACGTAGCGCAATTACCGAAGTCCAGTCAGTTCCCTGTGGCACAATCGGAGGAAAAATCGTGACACGAAGGTTTCCACGGTGAGGTAACCATTGTTCATCCCGCAAAATTGACCGGGTGCCGTGTAATGCAACCGGAACAACTGGCAATCCGGCGGTAGCCGCAGTTTTAAAGGCCCCGAGGTGAAACGCACGCAAGCCGGGTTCACGGGTGAAGGTGCCTTCTGGGAAAAAACCAAGCGACTGATGAGATCCGGCGAGCTCCTCCAACCGGGCAATGTTGTTGAGGCTCTCCTGGAAGTCAAACCGGTCAAGGTATTCGGTCCCGAGCCGGTCGAGTGCAAACCGGATCAACCAGTTTTCGGCCAGTTCTTTTTTGGCCGTAAAGCACATGTTTGGCGGCAGTACGGCCATGACCACAATCGCATCAATGTAGCTGGCGTGGTTGGCAACATACACACAGGCTTGATCCGTCGGCATGTGTTCGGCGCCGTCAACGGCAATCGGCATCCCACAAACAATCGTTACCAACCGGGCCAGCCAGCAACCATAGCGGCGTCTGAGCTTCAATGTCGGAATCACCACCAACAACAAACACGAAATCAGGACCGCCGTCACAAAAACCAGCCAGCACCAGGCCCCAAACAGGAACAAACCTGTTCGATGGATCAATGATTGGAGCGTGCCGGCGGTCTTCAATTTGAGCGCATTGAGGCGATCCCGGAATGGGCTGCGCGGTCGAAACAAATCTCCGTTCAAGTAGGCATCTCGGGTTCCAGATCGCCGAATTTTGCCGCTCGATGTTTTTAAAACTGAATGTGGCGGGGCCAAAACGATTTCATCAACGGCTGAATCCAGCAGGTGCAGTGTGGTTTGATTGATTTGGGTTCGGAGCTGTTCCAGCACTTCAGTGTCGGTTTCCCTGGTTTCAGCCACAATCACCAGCCGTTCCGTGCCGGAATGCGCATCCGGACAGGCAAACACGGCGACACAACCAGTTCGCACCCCCGGCAAATTCCCCACGACGTCTTCAAGTTCTTGTGGATACAGGTTTCGTCCGGCGCGGATGATCATGTCCTTACTACGCCCGGCAATAAAAATTTCACCTCCCGCAATGTAGCCAAGATCTCCGGTTTCAAGCCATTCGCCGCGAAACAGGGCGGCGGTGGCCTCTGGGTTCCGAAAATACCCGATTGTTGCCGAAGGACCCCGAAACTGGATTCTGCCCTGCACCCGGTCTGGAACTTCATAGCCGAGTTTGTCCACCACCCTCGCTTCATGGTCCGGGAAAGGGAAACCACATCCGACCACCGGCATTCCGTGTGGGTCATTGGGTTGAACGGGAATGGCCTTTCCATGTTCGGTAAACGATTGGCGGTCAATCCATTCGACATTTGGCCCACGGCCAGGGGGAGGCCCGGTGAGCCCGACGGAACACTCAGCCAACCCATACACGGGTGACATGGCCTCGCGATGAAATCCATAGGCGGCGAATTTGTGGCAGAACTGATCCATGGTTCGCGGGCTGACTGGTTCGGCACCATTGAGCGCCATCCGCCAGCTACTCAGATCAAGCCCCTGTAAATCTTCATCCTTGATTTTGCGCAGACACAATTCATACCCAAAGTTTGGGCCCGCGGCGATGGTGCCGCGATAGTCGTGGATAGCTCTCAACCAGCGTTCTGGTCGGGCTAGAAAGTTCTGAGGCGGCATCACCACCAGAAGAGAGGCATAACACAGACTGCCCAGCCAGGCGCCGATCAACCCCATGTCATGATAGAGCGGAAGCCAGCTAATAAAGACATCGGTTGAGCTGACCTTAAACCTGGTTCCCATGGCCCGGATGTTGGCCAGCAGGTTGGCATGGCTTAAAACCACACCCTTTGGAGTGCCGGTACTTCCAGACGTGTATTGCAAAAACGCGGTATCCTGAGCGCTGATGGAAACCATTTCCGAAGCTTCATCAGCGTGGAAAAGATCTTCAGTCGCAACAATTTCCTGGAGTGAAGCAACCTTGGATTGTAAGAGCGCGGTAAAAGGTTTCGCCTGATCGAAGGTGATCAACATCACGGCCTGTGCATTGTCGAGGATGCGAACCTGGCGCTGCAAATGATCAGCGAGCGTTGCAATCCGACTTGGCGGGTAGAGCGGAACCGGAACGCCCCCCGCATACAGACAACCAAAAAAACTGATAAAAAACTCACGGCTGGTCGTCAACATCAGCCCAACCGTCTGGTTCGGGAGCAATCCCCGACGACGCAACCCGGCGGCTATTTTCAGTGCATCCTGGTAGAGATCGGCATAGGTAATGGTTTGCCCAGTTTCATAAAATCGGATGTGGGGACGGTCGCCATGAATTTGAGCCTGTCGGCGAAGCAGTTCCGTGAGGGTTGAAATCGTATCCGGCAGTCCTTCGGTTGAGGTGGCGACTGGTTGGATGATATCTGGCAATGATTGAGGCGGTGTCCAACTTTCGGCCTGTTTCAGAAATTTCACCAAATCCGCGGGAGTCTCAGCTTCCATCAAGGCTGATTCCGGCAGCTTGACTGAAAAAGCCTGTTCAATCCGCGACAAAAGCTCGACCCGGCTCAGGCTGTCAAACCCCAGTTCCAGGTCAAGCCGGGTATCAAGTGTAATCGAGCGGCTCATCGGACCAGAGTGGATTTCAGCGGCCACTTGTCTGACGACAGCCAGTAACCCTTCGTGAATCAATGGTTTGTCTTGACTGGATGAGGTATACATGGCTGCTGAGGTCTCCTGAGGTAACAGATTCTGAGTTGGGATGGGTGTTTATATAGATTTTTTGGGGAAGCGGAAAGGATGACCCACCATAAAAGCTCCTTTTGCGCAATTCAATGATTCGCGCTACAGTTTTCAAACCATCACTGTGCCCCTCCTTGATCTCATCCCCATCCTTCAGGTCCGAAATATCATATGAATCTGATCAACGTGTTTGATTTTGAGAAGCTTGCCCAGGAAAAACTCTTTCAAATGGCATTTGATTATTATGCCAGTGGTGCTCACGATGAAATTACACTTCGGGAAAATCACTCCGCCTTTGATCGCCTGCGGTTGATGTATCGGGTTTTGATTGATGTGAGTCAACGCACTGCCAAAACCACGGTTCTGGGGCACCCGGTTTCCCTGCCGATCTTGATTGCTCCGACAGCCTTTCATCGGATGGCTCATTCGGATGGCGAAGCCGGCACGACCCGGGCTGCCGGTGCCGCCGGCACGATCATGATTTTAAGCTCGCTCGCAAACACGGCGGTGGAAGACATTACCGCCGTTGCCACCGGTCCGGTCTGGTATCAACTCTATATCTATCGCGACCGTGAAGTGACCCGCGAAGTTGTCCAGCGCGCCGAACAGGCCGGATGCACCGCCCTGGTTTTGACCGTTGATGCCCCATTGCTTGGGCGGCGCGAACGCGATTTCCGCAACCGCTTCCAATTGCCACCAGGACTGACGGTGAGAAATGTGTTGCCAGCGGGAATCGCGGACCTTCCGAAAGAAGCGCTTGATTCCGGGTTGGCGGCCTACTTTGCCACCTTAATTGATCCGGCAGTGACCTGGAAAGACATTGAATGGTTGCGTTCGATCACCCGAATTCCAGTTCTAATCAAAGGGATTGTTCGGGCGGATGATGCGGTTCGAGCGGTGGATTCCGGAGCGGCGGGAATTGTGGTTTCAAATCACGGAGGCCGTCAGCTCGACACGTCACCCGCCACCATCGAAGTGCTCCCTGAAATCGCCGAAGCCGTTGCCGGTCGAATTGAAGTCTTGATGGATGGCGGTATCCGGCGGGGAACGGATGTGCTCAAAGCGCTGGCCCTCGGCGCCAAAGCCGTGCTCGTCGGTCGGCCAATTTTATGGGGATTAACCGTTGATGGCGAGCAAGGTGTGGCTCGTGTTTTAGAAATCCTGCGCACTGAATTTGACCTGGCAATGGCACTGGCCGGTTGTCAGTCAGTGGCGGACATCACCCGCGACCTGGTGCGGAATCCACCCCGGTTTGATTGATACCAGTTTGTAGTCAGTAGATCGTAGTCAGTAGTTCACTAACTGCAATTGATTGAATTACTTGACTGTTTTCTAATACGATCACTTCATTCCAAAATGGTATGATCCACCAGAGTTGAAGGCTGTAGAATTTCAGATCAAGAAACCACGAAATACACGAAAAATACAAAAAAGAAATCCAAAGACCTCAACTGGTTCTGAAGTCGTGTCAGGGAAAGCACCAGAGAACTCAAACGAGAATGGCCTTGATCCGCAATGAAAGCCTCGTATTAAAAAAGAGTCAAATAGTTCAATCAAATAAACTTAGTGAACTATGGATTACGGGCTGCTGACTCCAAACTGGTATAATTGTCTTTGGAAGCTTCAAGCAGGCAGGTATTGTTTGCCTGGCTATCCTGAACCCAATCCCAAATATCCTGAAGATCTGTCTATGCTGGAATGGCTCATTCATTGGCTCCAAACTGCCTCCTGGTTGGCGGCAAGTCTGGTGTTTCTGGTCGAAAATCTTGTGATTCTGGGGTTGGTAATCGTGGTCGGAAACTGGATGGTTGTGTTCTTCCAGGATCGCCCGGTGGCTTTGCCTCCACTCCCCTTGACCTGTGCCGAAGTCGCGATGGCGCTCCTGAATGCAGGGTTAAACACAGTTGTGACACTGATTGGCTGGCAACTTTGGCGACACGGCGTGATCCAATTTCGGTCTGACTTCGGATTTGGCGCGCTGGCTGATGTGTTTGTGTTGCTGATGGTGATGGATTTCTTAATGTACGCACTGCATCGCCTTGCCCATCACCAGTGGCTCTACCCGGTACTCCATCAACTCCACCACCGTTACGAACGACTCCGCCCGCTGACACTTTTCGCTTTGAATCCAATTGAAAATCTTGGGTTTGGAACGCTTTGGCTGACGGTCATCACGGTGTATCCAGTTTCCTGGGTGGGGATGTCAATCTATTTGGGATTAAATGTGGCCTTTGGCACGATTGGTCATTTGGGTGTTGAGCCAGTGCCAGGTGGGTGGGCGCGGAAACCAGTGTTGAACGCCATCGCCGGTAGCTCGTTTCATGCCCAGCACCATCAGGATATCAAGTACAACTTTGGTTTTTATACGCTGATTTGGGATCGCTTCTTTGGAACAATACAACCTCATTATCAGCTCAAATATGGCCAGGTTCCAACCGTGGAAATCAACAAGGGGTGAGTCTGGCACAGGCAATCAGTTCTTGTAGAAAATAGTTAAGTGCTTCAATAAAACAAACTTAGTAACCCAATACCTGAATTCACTACACCCCGATCTTCTCAATTCCTCATGAAATCTTCTCTTCCTCCAATTTCACAAACCAAAGACACCATTCGAGTCATCCTGATTGGCGCGGGCAATGGTGGAAAATCGCTGCTGGAGATTTTTTCAGACGACCCGATGATTGCGGTTGTCGGAGTTGCGGACAAAGACGAACACGCGAGTGGATTCCGCTATGCCCAGGAGTTGAAACTCCCAGTCACGACCAATTATCGGAAACTCGTGGCGACCACACCGGCTGATATCATTATCAATGTCACCGGAGACTCTGAAATCAGCCGGGAACTGTACACTTTAAAACCAGAACGGACCGAACTGATCGGTGGGACAACTGCCCGGTTGATCTGTGAATTGATTTGGACAAAGAAGCAATCCCAGGCCCTGGAGGAAAAATATCAGCTTGCACTCCGTGAACTGGAAGCCTATGCCGAAACAGAGTTTATTATCGGCAATTCCCCGCAAATGAAAGAAGTTTCCCGCCTGATTACCCAGGTGGCACCAACCCCGACCACGGTTTTGATAAGCGGCGAAAGTGGGACGGGGAAGGAACTCGTCGCTCGGGCCATTCACCGGTATAGTTTGCGGTCGTCAAAGGTTCTGGTCACGCTCAACTGCACCGCCCTTCCACCAACCCTGCTCGAAAGTGAATTGTTTGGCTACAAGCGCGGCGCCTTTACCGGTGCCTTCAAAGACCACATCGGGTTATTTGAAAAAGCGGATGGTGGAACCATGTTTCTGGACGAAATTGGCGACATGTCGCTCGAAGTCCAGGCCAAATTGTTGCGTACCCTCCAAACCGGCGAAATTCGGGCCGTGGGCGATGTCAAATCAAAGATAGTTTCCGTCAGAATCATTGCCGCCACCAATCGCGACCTGAAAAAAACCATTGAAGAAGGTCGGTTTCGCGAAGATCTCTATTATCGAATCAATACTTTTACGATCACGCTCCCTCCGCTTCGCGAACGGAAAGCGGATATTCCACTCCTGGCCGAATATTTTCTCCTGCGGGCCCGTGCCAAAGTGAACAAACGCGTCGAGGTCTTTTCCCCCAAAGCCCTTGAACTTCTGCGCCAGTATGGCTGGCCCGGAAATCTGCGTGAACTGGAAAACATCATTGAACGGGCCGTGGTTTTGACCAATTCCACCATGATTGAAGCCGAACACCTTCCGATTCATGTTCAGGAAAAGAACCAGCCGCTGACACTCGAAAGAGGGTTTATGGAGGCTAAAGCCGCCGCGATTGACCAGTATGAAAAAGAGGTACTGCTTCGCTTTTTGACCCAGGCCCGAGGCAATGTTTCGGTAGCCGCCAAAATGGCCAAACTTCCCCGGCGGACCTTCCACCGACTGCTGAGCAAACACAATGTTACGGCTGCCAGTTATAAAAGTAACAAATCAAATTGAGACATTTTTAGCTCAGTTGGGACATTTCTGGCTCAGAAATAAATTTTTTAATCAACCCATTGATTTGATTGATCTTTGGGTTGGTGGTTCCAGTCGAAAAAGAAAAAACTGAGACATCTATAGCCCACTCCTGAAACAATTGGAGGGCGACAGGTCGTGCGCACTTAAAAAACCTCCAGGCAAATCATTGTAAATACAAGAGTTACTTCAGCAAGCCAGGTATCTTCATTTAATGAGGGTCTTTGGCACGACAATTGTCTAAGGGATATTTGCCCCTCAAAAAAGCACTCGCTGGGTTTTTTTAAGCATTTTCATCGAAATATCCCCACAGTGTTTGGCTTTTTGCCAGTCATAGACCTGTGTCTGGCTTCAAGTTCTGAGGCTTGCCCCACACATCTTCACACATCAGCAGGAAAATGCCATGACGACATTGCAATGCGAATGGTTACCGCTTGAGGCTTCGGCTTTGTTTGATTCAGTTTTTTCCTTATAGAAAAACCAGAACTGCATATTTTTCAATATGTCAGGTTTTTACTTCAGCAACTACCTTCAAACTGAACGTGTGATTGATTCTCGCCTCTGACGAGGCTTTTTCCTCATTGCCCGACTACAGGGGGCGTTTGGCAGGTAAACCTGGGAAGGGTGGTGAACCAAGAGTGCACTCTATGTCTCACGACGTCATTAACATCTCAAGACACATCCTCGAACAACAGCGCCAGGCCCCAGGGGCAACTGGTGAGTTATCAATTTTGCTCAACACCCTGGCCCTGGCAGCCAAGATTAGCTCTCACGAAGTCAACCGGGCCGGGCTGGGCAATGTCCTTGGCCACGCCGGGTATCAAAATGTGCAGGGCGAGCAGGTCACCAAACTCGATATTTTTACCCATAATCTGCTGCACAGCCTGCTGGGACGCTCAGGCCAGGTGTGTGTCATGGCCTCTGAAGAAGCCGAACACCCGCTCGAAGTTCCCGAGGGCTACCCCAACGGAAAATATGTGGTGTTGTTTGACCCGCTGGATGGCTCGGCCAATTTGGAAATCAATGCCAGCGTCGGGATGATTTTTTCAGTGTTTCGGCGTGTTTCGTCCGATGGCAAGGGAACCATTGAAGATTGCCTGCAAGTTGGGAAACATCAGGTCTGTGCCGGCTATGTCGTGTATGGGGCCAGCACCATGCTGGTGTATTCGACCGGCCACGGTGTCCACGGCTTTACCCTTGACCCGGCAATTGGCGAATTTCTGCTTTCGCACGAAGATATTCGAATTCCGAAAAAAGGAACGATGTACAGCATCAATGAAGGACGTTCCAAAGGGTGGCCTCCGGGAATTGCGGAATATCTCAACAGCATTAAAAGCGGCCAGAATGGTCCGACTTACAACCTGCGCTACATTGGGGCAGCGATTGCCGATGTCCATCGGACCCTGTTGACCGGGGGAATTTTCTTACATCCAGCCAGTGCAGCAAGCCCGAAAGGCAAGCTCCGGTTGTTGTATGAAGCCTCTCCACTGGCATTTCTGGTTGAGCAGGCTGGGGGCCGCGCTTCTGACGGAAAACGACCGATTCTGGAGATTCAACCGGAATCTTTGCACCAGCGCGTGCCAATGATCATTGGCAGCATTGACGATGTTCTCACGGCTGAACGGTTCATCCGTGAGGCCGAAGCCAAAGCACATTATGCGTGAGGTAAAAGTTGGCGAGCATTTTAAATTATGAATTATGAAACAGTTACGTACTTTTATTCAACGAGATATGGCCTTCTTCATTCATAATTCATAGTTCATAATTCGGTTAAGCGGAGGAATTTATGACAACAGGTATGGTTGAAAAGGACCGTTACAAAGCAGGGGTGCTGCCCTATGCCAAAATGGGATATTGGGATGGGGATTATGTTCCAAAAGATACTGATATCCTGGCTTTGTTTCGAGTAACTCCCCAGGAAGGGGTTGATGCCATTGAGGCAGCGGCGGCGATTGCGGGTGAATCATCAACAGCCACCTGGACGGTGGTTTGGACCGACCGATTAACCGCCTGTGATGTATATCGGGCCAAAGCCTATCGGGTTGACCCGGTGCCAGGCGCGCCCGGTCAATTTTTTGCCTACATTGCCTATGACCTTGATTTGTTTGAAGATGGGTCAATTCCAAACCTGACGGCTTCAATTATCGGCAATGTGTTTGGATTTAAAGCCGTGAAAGCCCTGCGGCTGGAAGATATGCGCATCCCGGTGGCTTATATCAAAACTTTCCAGGGACCGCCCACGGGGATCGTGGTGGAGCGTGAACGACTTGATAAATTTGGCCGGCCACTCCTTGGCGCCACCATCAAACCCAAACTTGGGCTTTCCGGGAAAAACTATGGCCGGGTGGTGTATGAAGCGCTCAAAGGTGGACTTGATTTCACCAAAGATGATGAAAATATCAATTCCCAGCCCTTTATGCACTGGCGAGATCGGTTTTTGTACGGCATGGAAGGTGTGAACCGGGCCTCAGCCAGCACTGGTGAAGTCAAAGGGCATTATCTGAATGTCACGGCTGGCACCATGGAAGATATGTATGAACGCGCTGAATTTGCCAAAGACCTGGGCAGCGTCATCGTCATGATTGACCTGGTGATTGGCTATACGGCGATTCAAAGCATGGCAAAATGGGCACGCCGAAACGACATGATCTTGCACCTCCATCGGGCTGGAAATTCAGCCTATGCCCGGCAAAAGAACCACGGCATCAATTTCCGGGTGATTTGCAAATGGATGCGACTGGCCGGGGTTGATCACCTGCACGCCGGCACCGTCGTCGGCAAGCTGGAAGGCGATCCGGCCATGATCAAAGGGTTTTATGACACCTTGCGTGGGGCGCAAACCCCGATCCAACTCGAAAACGGACTCTTTTTTGAACAGGACTGGGCTTCGCTCCGACCAGTCATGCCGGTGGCTTCAGGCGGAATCCACGCCGGGCAAATGCACCAGCTTCTGCATTATCTGGGTGAAGACGTGGTGATGCAGTTTGGTGGTGGCACCATCGGACATCCGCAGGGAATCCAGGCCGGTGCCACAGCCAATCGAGTGGCGGTTGAAGCCATGATTCAGGCACGCAACGAAGGGCGGGATTATCTGGCCGAAGGCCCAGCAATTTTAGAGAAAGCGGCCCGTTGGTGTGGTCCGCTCCGTGCGGCGCTTGATACCTGGAAAGACGTTTCGTTCAACTATGAATCAACCGACACGGCGGACTATGTTCCGATGGTCACCCCAGCCTGATGAACTTTGGAGTGCAGCGGCTTGACGCCGCTTTCACACCGAAAAGGAGTTTTGTATGCGATTGACACAAGGTGCATTTTCCTTTTTGCCGGATCTGACCGAAGAGGAAATCAGAAAACAAATTGACTACTGCCTTCAAAACAAGTGGGCCATCAATATCGAATACACCGACGACCCGCATCCGCGAAATACTTATTGGGAAATGTGGGGAATGCCCATGTTTGACCTCAAAGACCCCGCCGCCATTCTGTTTGAAATGAATGAGTGCCGAAAAGTGTATCCCGGCCATTACATCAAACTGAATGCGTTTGACGCGACCAAAGGCCGGGAAACAACCGCGCTGTCCTTTATTGTCAATCGTCCAGCGGTTGAACCGGGATTTAAGCTCATTCGACAGGAAACCACTGGTCGCACGGTTCGATACACGATCCACAGCTATGCGACCGACAAACCGGAAGGGCAACGGTATTAGGGTTCAGGGTTCAGGGTTTTTGGAAGGGATGAGGGATGAGGGGTGAGGGATGAAAAAATCACCTTGTCAGTCGGTCATCTTGTCCGGGTTCTGGGTTTTCGAACTTTGGTCCTTTATGTCCTTTTCGTCCTTTATGTCTTTTCCCGAAACCCCGGAACCCGGCTTTGAGGTGCTTTATGACGCAATCATCTGCCTTACAACCTGAACTGCCAGTACCCACGATTGACCTGGGGGCCACGTTGCGCGAGTCATCAATTCAGGAGCTACTGGATGAATTGGATCGGGAGTTGATTGGGCTCAAACCGGTCAAAACTCGGATTCGGGAAATCGCCTCGTTGCTTTTGATTGAACGGATCCGCAGACAACATGGCTTAATGACTTCAGCCCCAACGCTCCACATGAGTTTTACTGGGCGACCTGGTACGGGAAAAACCACGGTGGCCATGCGAATGGCCCAAATTTTGCACCGATTGGGCTACGTCCGCCGGGGACACCTCGTCGTGGCAACCCGTGATGATTTGGTTGGACAGTACATCGGGCATACGGCGCCCAAAACCAAAGAAATTCTGAAAAAGGCAATGGGCGGCGTGCTGTTTATTGATGAAGCCTATTACCTGTACCGACCTGAAAACGAACGTGATTACGGACAGGAAGCCATCGAGATTTTGCTTCAAGTGATGGAAAACCAGCGTGACGACCTGGTTGTGATTTTGGCCGGGTACAAAGATCGGATGGAAACGTTCTTTCAATCCAATCCGGGGTTTCATTCCCGAATCGCGCACCATATCAATTTTCCGGACTACACGCTTGATGAACTCATGGCAATTGCCGAATTGATGGTTCAGCAGCAAATGTACCGGTTTGACGAGCATTCAAACCGGGCGTTTGCTGAATACCTGAACTTTCGGATCCAACAACCTCACTTTGCCAATGCCCGCAGTGTGCGCAATGCCATTGATCGAATCAAATTGCGCCATGCCAACCGACTGGTCCAGCAAGGCGGGATTATTTCTCAGGAGGAACTCCTCCGCATTGATGAACAAGACGTCCGTCAAAGTCGGGTCTTTCAAAGCGGATCGGAACCACAACCGAATTGACCACACAACCGAATTATGAGGGATGAATTATGAATGAAGAGAAAAATAAGCTCTTCTTATTCAACCAAATAGCTTTTCTTCATTCTTAATTCTCAATTCTTAATTCTTTTCATGGAGCTGTTATGAAAAGACAAAGACCAATTATTTTGGGGATTGTAGGTGACAGTGCCGCTGGAAAATCCACGCTCACCCGCGGCCTGGCTCAGCTCATTGGTCCCGAACGGGTGACCTGTGTCTGTACGGATGACTATCATAAATATGATCGGCGTGAACGGGCGGAGCACAAAATAACCGCGCTTCATCCAGACTGTAATTACCTGGATGTGTTGGAACAGCACCTGGAGCGACTTCACTATGGCCAGCCGATTCTCAAACCAGTGTATGATCATTCAACCGGGTCGCTGGTTCGTCCTGAATATATCCAGCCGTCTGAATTTGTCATTGCAGAAGGGCTGCTTGGCTATCACTCGGCGGTCATGCGCCAATTTTATGATGTCAAAGTCTATCTGAGCCCGCCGGAAGAACTTCGCCAGGTGTGGAAAATCAAACGGGATACCTCCAAACGCGGGTACCGACCAGAGCAGGTGCTGTTGGAACTTGAAAAACGTGAGCCGGATTCGCGGGACTTTATTCGTCCACAACGTGAGTTTGCCGATATCGTGGTTCAGTTTTATCCACCCGAAGGGGTTTCCCCCGAAGAAGCTGGCGGCGATCTCAATGTGCGGTTGATCCTGCGGCCAACCATTCGCCATCCTGATTTGACCTATCTCTCTGAAAACAAAGTCAGTTCTGAAGCTGGGGTTCGGATGAACCTGGGACGTGACAGCGGCAAACCGGTGGATATCCTCGAAATTGACGGCGGTGTTTTGAAAAACCATGCAGTTGAACTGCAAGATGCCATCTGGCGTCACCTGCCTGACGAAACGCAAATCAGTGAAAGTCAATTTGGCAATTACATTGATAATGACGACGTGCGACATAGTGCTCCGTTGGCCATTACCCAATTGCTGCTGGCCTATCATTTATTGCGTGAATATTCAGGGGAGCGAAACATGATCTTTGCCCCGCCGGTCTCAGCCTTGAGCCGTGTTGAGACGGTTTCTCCAAATCGGCGCACGGCCCGGTGAGAATGAGTGAGCTTGAAATTTCCGAGAGAGAGAAAGGGTACAACCATGACTGACCATATTGCGAGCGTTCAACAAGCAGTAATCAAAGAAGATGAACTGACGAGGCAGAGGCAGGAAGCCGCAAACATTGTGCGCGGACTGGCAATGGACGGGGTGCAGAAAGCAAATTCGGGGCATCCGGGGATGCCGATGGGAATGGCGGAGGCGGCGGTGGTGCTGTGGAGTGGGTTTTTGAAGCACAACCCGGCAGACCCGAGGTGGGTGGACCGGGATCGGTTTGTGTTGTCAGCCGGACACGGGTCAATGTTGCTGTACAGCCTGCTGCACGTGAGCGGGTATGAGCTGCCACTGGAGGAATTGAAGCGGTTTCGGCAGTGGGGAAGTGTGACGCCAGGGCATCCGGAGCATGGGTTGACACCAGGAGTGGAAACGACGACCGGACCGCTGGGCCAGGGGATCGCCAATGGGGTGGGACTGGCGCTGGCGGAACGGTGGGTGGGAGCGAGGTTTAACCGACCGGGACACGAGGTGGTGGATCATTTCACGTATGTGATTGCCAGCGATGGGGATTTGATGGAAGGGGTGTCGCACGAAGCCTGTGCGCTGGCGGGACATCTGGGGTTGGGAAAACTGATTGTGCTCTATGATGACAACGGAATCAGCATTGATGGACCGACGAGTCTGTCATTTACCGAAGATGTCCTGAAGCGGTTTTCGGCCTACGGTTGGCATACACAGCGGGTGGATGGGCACAATCCGGCGGCGGTGGAGAATGCGATCCAGGAAGCGCGAAACGAACCGGAACACCCATCCATCATCGCCTGTCGGACGCACATTGGATATGGGAGTCCAAACCGGCAGGACACCAGCAAAGCGCACGGTGAGCCGCTGGGAGCGATGGCGACGCGGGCGGCATCGGGAGCGGTGCTGGATGCGATAGCGGACGTGATACCGACGCTGCTGGGTGGGTCAGCCGACCTGACGCCATCCAATAACACGCTGCCGAAAGGGAAAGGGTCAGTCACTCGCGACGATTTTTCAGGCCGGTATGTGCGGTTCGGGGTGCGGGAACACGGCATGGGAAGCGTGATGAACGGGATGGTGCTGCACGGTGGGGTACGGCCCTACGGCGGAACATTCCTGGTCTTTGCCGATTATATGCGGCCACCAATTCGGTTGGCGGCGATGATGGAGCAACCCGTGATTTTCGTCTTCACCCACGACAGCATCGGGTTAGGCGAGGACGGCCCGACCCACCAGCCGATTGAACACCTGACGACGTTGCGGGCGATTCCCAACCTGGTGGTGTTTCGGCCCGCGGATGCCATTGAAACCGTAGCGGGCTGGAAGGTGGCGTTGGAGCGCAGGCACGGTCCCACGGCGCTGATCCTGACCCGACAGGCGCTCCCGATACTGGGCGTGGCGGAGGGAGCGCAACGCGGCGGCTACACACTGGTTGAGGTTGACGATCCACAGGTGATCCTGATTGGCACCGGGTCGGAAGTCCAACTTGCCGTCGAAGCCCACAAACAACTGGCCACCGAAGGCATTCGGGCACGGGTCGTGTCGCTGCCAGGCTGGGAAATCTTTGATTCACAGCCAGCCGACTACAAAGAAAGCGTGCTCCCCGCCAGGATCAAAGCCCGCGTGGCGGTTGAAGCCGGCTCGCCGCTGGCCTGGAGTCGCTATGTTGGACTCGAAGGGCGAGTGGTGGGACTGAACCGGTTTGGAGCATCGGCGCCCTATCAGGTTCTCTACCAGCAACTGGGCATCACCGCCGAAGCGGTGGCCGCCGCCGCCAGGGAACTGGTTGGGTGAAGAACCAGCCCTGGTTTTAAAAAAGTAACTCACAGGGCTTAACTCATTTCCTGAGAGTGAATTGCGGCAATTCTTGAACCTTCAAGAATTTTCAGTTGAAGCCGGGTTGAAAGCAGGATTTTCCCTCGTTTGATCAAAGGAAACCCAGGAAAAATACCCCCAAAATAGCAACTGACGGATCCTCGGAAGAATCCGTCAGTTTTCAGGGCCTGGTACCTGAAAGCATCTGACTGCAAATGTGGGATCAGCCTGCTTACTTATTCGTCTGCCGGAGGTGCCGGTTCAGCGTGTGGAATAGCTCGTAAATATTCATAAATGTTGCGGATGTCAGTATCTGTCATTTTGGAAAAAGCCGGCCAGGGGAAGACCTGAAGAATTGGTCCAAACTGTGGATGGCGATTTTTGAAATCTTTCCCTGTGCGAATTGACTCTTTGAATTGATCAAAGGTCAACCCCGCAGGAAGTCCTTTGCTGTCAGGAGTGAGATTGGGGGAGGTAAATGGACCGAATTTGGCACCACCAGCCATGTAGTTGGTAGTATTTATTTTCTCAGCCTGCCCAAGGAAAGGGTCTCCATCTTCTAAATAGGTTGGGGCGGTATGGCAATCAAGGCATCCAGCCACCGCATTAACCAGATAGCTTCCTTCACCAACCATTTTTCGATTTTTTCCTTCCAGATTTAATGGAACCGGTGCGATTTCTAACCCGCGCTTCCAGGTTTTGTTTGGAAGATCTTCAGCTAAGGGTAATTCCTGAGCATTGACATAAAACAGGACAGATACCATCGAGATAAACAGCAAAGCTGCAAGCATGACGAATCGTTTCATAACTTTCTTTCCTCTAATTGGGTCGTTTGATTTGTTTGACGGACAGCGGAGTTGGGTAAGGCATTGCGAACTGATTGATGTTTGCTCTTACAGACTAGCGACGTAAATTGGATTTTCCAAACTGTTTGCAACAATCGGTCAAACCGCGCTACGAATGGTCATCCTTTTTATTCAATGAAGCCCTTGCGCAACCGTCAAAAGTTAAGCTTCTTATTTTCTATTGGCTTTGGATTTCATACGCGTCAAAGTGCTGGATTCTGGCTCAACCAGGAACGGCTGGTAAGGGAGCGTTAAAAAACAATTTCCCGTTTTTGGTTGGGGAAGGTATTTGGATTGAGCATCCTGGAAGGCTGCCGTTCGGATAGCTGGTGGTTGCTCGGCTACAGGGAGCTAAGTACCTTACCGAAAATTTCCAGACATTTTAACCACGAAAAACACGAAAAACACGAAAAAGATCAAACACTTACCAAACCCAATATCTTCGGGAAACTTATGACAAGGTACTTACCACCGGCTATCCGAACGGCAACGCTTCGCGGTGCAAAACCAAAATCTGGACGTGAAAGGACGCCTGTGCTCCCAGGAACTTATTTTTTAACGCCCCCTAAAAGTTCACAAGTTGAAAGAGAGTGATAGGCTGGATTTCTTATTGAACGGAAACGAATTTCGGATTCCCCTCAGGGTTCAAGGTCTTATTTGATTCTGTCGAATCGAACTTGAAATGACTCAAGTGTTCCAATCTATGGTGGAGTGGTTTAGATTCTAAAAAACTCATTCTTCGCAGCCTTTTCAACTCAGAAAGCTAATCTTGTTTTTCCTTATCACCTGGCAACATGGCAAATCACAAATGGCTCATCGCAAAATATATCTGCCGCGGGCTGTTCGTGTGGTTGCTGTGCCTGGGCTGGGGACCTCGTGTGTGGGCACAATCAAGCCCCCTGGCTGATATTCAAGACGTGGGACGATTGAAATTTCGGACTTACTCGGAAAATGCGGGCCTGACTGATATTCATTCGATTGTGTTTGACCAAAAAGGGTATTTGTGGGTAGGTACCTTGTCTGGACCGGCGTATTTTAACGGTCGAAAATGGACGTTGATTGATCTTCCCAACAAGCACTTATCAAACTGGGTCCGAGTGATGACCGTCTCAGCCGATGGCAGTCTCTGGTTTGGCACCGAAAGTGGTGGTCTGGTGCATTATCAAGAAGGCCAAATGACCGCCTATACCACCGCCTCCGGATTACCCAACAATGGAATTCGGGCATTGCTTGAAACCAAGAAAGCCGATGGTGCGACCACGTTGTGGGCCGGAACGTTTGGGGGAGGGCTGGCCTGTTATGAAGGGGGGCACTGGAAAACCTACGACCCCTCCAGCGGTTTTCCCAGCCGCTATGTCTACAAATTGATTCAAGGGCATACCTCTGACGACTCACTCGTTATCTGGGCGGGCACCAGTGACGGCTTGCTGCGGTTTGAAAATGGTACCTGGCATCAGTGGACGACTCAAAATAGCGGCCTCCCCAACAATGTTATTTTGAGCTTATTTGAAACAAATTCACCTCCCGGAAACACGCAACTCTGGATCGGAACTGAAAAAGGCATCGCCGTTTTTGAAAACAATCACTGGCGTCTGTTTGATCCAGAAACAGAAGTTCCCGCCGTGGCAATCCTGGCGCTTCAGGAAACCCGGTCCCCGGATGGCACCCAAACCATGTGGGTCGGCACCCAGGGTCGTGGACTCCTCCGGTTTGATCGTGGACGGTGGAGCAGATTTGACGTCAACGCTGGATTACCCAACAACTTGATCGTAAGCCTGGCCCAAAGTCAACTTCAAGGAGGCAACTCTGACACACTCTGGGTTGGCACCAGCCGGGGAACACTGGCCAGTTTGTACCTTGGGGGGTGGAAAACCCTGGATAAACAAACCGGGTTGCCTAATGACCAGGTGTATCGGGTGTTGGAATCCAGCAATGCCGAAGGAAAGCCCGTCTACTGGTTTGCTACTTATGGGGGGCTGGCCAGATTCGAGGCTGGACAATGGTCCCTCTATACCACCCAAAACAGCCCGCTCCCCAGTAATATTGTCGAAACCCTGGCTGAAGAAGTGCTCCCCAATGGCTCTAAGGTTTTGTGGGTTGGTTTTTTTCAATCAAATTCAGGTGGTCTGGCTCGATTTGAAAATGGCAAGTGGACGGTGTATGACAAATCCAGGGGATTGCCCGATAACCGGGTCACCCGCATTCTGGTATCCCGGACCGAAAGCGGAAAATCGGTCATCTGGGTCGCAACCTACGGTGGCGGCGTCGGTCGTTTCGAAGATGGAACCTGGACTGTCTTCAACACTGAAAATGGATTGATTGACAACCGGGCACAGACGTTGTTGGAAACCGATTCTCCACAAGGCGGCAAAATCCTGTGGATTGGCACGTTTGGCGGTTTGGTGCGCTATGAACAGGGAAAGTTCACGACCTATGGCGTTGGTTCCGGCCTCCCAAACAATGGAGTGCTCGATATTTTGGGAACCACCGACCCAACGGGGAAACCCTGGTTGTGGGTGGGAACCAACGGGGGCGGATTGGCGGGCTTCGATTATGACTCACCTCATCCTCAATGGCTGGTCTTTTCCAGGCCGGGCCTGGCCCTCTTGCCGAGCAATATCATTTTCCAGATTCAACAAGATGCCCGGCGGCGAATCTATGCCGCGACCAACAGTGGAGTCGCCCGGCTGATATTCCCTGAAAACCAACCCTTTTCGCCTGAGACGGTTCGGGTTACGACCTTTACCACCGAAGACGGATTACCCAGCGGCATTTGTAATTTTGGGGCATCGCTGGTGGATAGTCAGGAACGAATCTGGGTTGGCACGGCCAAAGGGGCGGCCTTTCTGGAGACCAAAGCTGATTTCGAGAATTTTCAACCCCGGCCCCTCGTCATCGAGTACGCCTCCAACTCCAACACGCACATTCAAATCACCTCAGGAAGTGTCCTTTCCTATCGGGAAAACCATTTGACCTTTGAATTTGCCTGTTTGGCTTACCATCGGGAGACTGAAACCCGATATCAAACCCAACTGGTTGGCTTTGAAGAGTTCCCAACCCCCTGGAATCAGGATAGTAAAAAGGAATACACGAATCTGGGGGCTGGAAACTATGTCTTTCAGGTGTGGGCTAAAAATCATTTGGGTGTGGTTTCCGGGCCGGTCGAGTTTCACTTTTCGATTACCCCAGCCCCCTGGCGCACCTGGTGGGCATATCTGGCGTATACCCTGGGCGTCATACTGGCTGCCCTGGGTATCATCTGGTTGAGCCAGCAAAGACTTGAACATCGCAACCGATTGCTGGAAACAAAAATTGCCGAGCGCACGGCGGAACTGGCAGCCAAAGTAAAGGAAGTCGAAGCCTCAGAAAAGAAGGCCCTGTATGCCAGCAATGCCAAAAGCACATTTTTGGCCAACATGAGCCACGAATTACGCACGCCATTAAATGCCATTTTGGGGTTTGCTCAATTAATGGAACGCGAACATCACCGCCCAGCCCAGGATTACGATTATTTGGGCATCATCATTCGCAGTGGCGAGCATTTGCTGAGCTTAATCAATGACGTGCTGTCGCTTTCTAAAATTGAAGCTGGAAAATTGTCGTTGTCAGAACAGGTATTCGACTTAAAGAAGATGCTGCGGAGCCTGCACGAAATGTTCCAGCTTCGGGCGGAAGCCAAACACTTGCGCCTGGAGTTCAAAGTCTCGGACAAACTCCCTCAACTTGTCATCGGTGATGAGAGCAAGCTCAAACAGGTGTTGATCAATTTGATTAACAATGCCATCAAATTTACCGAGCAGGGAGGCGTCGTGATTGGCGTCAGTCCAGTCAACCAGAAAATCCACTTTGAAGTCTCAGATACTGGGGTCGGAATTAGCCAGGATGAATTTCATAAGCTGTTCGATCCGTTTGTGCAAACCCAAAGCGGGCTCAAAACAAAGGAAGGCACCGGCCTTGGACTGGCCATTAGTCGCGAGATCATCCGGTTGATGGGTGGTGAAATTGCGGTTGAAAGCGAAGTCGGTCGCGGTTCGACTTTTTCATTTGAAATAACTCTCTCTCTGGCCACAAGTCCCGAACGACCCATCTCGGTCCAAACCGTTCGTCACGTTTCAGCCGGGCAACCGGTCTACCGGATGCTGATTGTGGACGACCATTATGAGAACCGATTGACCTTGAAAATTCTGCTTGAATCGGTTGGATTTGAAGTTCAGGAAGCGGCCAATGGCCGTGAAGCGATTGCCCGGTGGGAAACCTGGAAGCCCCATTGCATCTGGCTTGACCTGAGGATGCCGGAAATGGATGGGTATGCCGTGACCCGGTTTATCCGAACCAATGAGACAAGTGCCGCCAAAACCGTGATTGTCGCGCTCTCTGCCAGTGTGTTTGAGCAAGATCGGGCTGGCATTCTCGAATGTGGATGCGATGATTTTGTGACGAAACCCTTTCGCGAAGCACAGCTTTTTGAAAAACTCGAACAACTGGTTGGAGTCAAATTCGATTATGAGGAAAAAGCGAACCAGTTTGCCCAATCTGGGTCTGAACCTGGGGTACTCACCTATGTCTCACCGATGCGGATGGGTCAGTTGCCACCTGAATTGCTGGCCGAATTGTCTCGAAATCTGAACGTCGGTGATTTGATTCACGCTGAACAACTCATTGATACCATCCGTGAACAGGATTCACTTTTGGCGGAGGAACTATTGACCCTGTTTCGCCAATATCGAGTCGAAGAAGTTCTCCGAATCATCGAACAGGTGCAATCAACCCAATAGCGACCCTGACAACGATTCGTATTTAACTCACGATAATCGCCCAACTCGGTAAGTGATGATTTAGGGTGAATACTGGAAATGAGATTATCGGAAGACGTCATAAACGATGCTGGTTGGGCTTGATTTCCTGGTTGAACCAGTCAGGGTGAGGCTTTTTCCAACCATCGGCTGGTATCCAGATTTCGCTCAAGGCCACACCTGAGACCAGAGCAGCCACTGGTTTTGAAAAAAACTTCCACAAGTCAGTTGTAATCTGTACCAGCTCAAGTGAGGAGGAAAAACGGTTTTTCTTGAGAAAGCCTTTCCATTGGGAGTTCTTGGTTGGGTCAAGCGCAAACTGCTTGGTTAAGGCTAATGGAGGTTCTGCCACCAGCGGGGTCATTCGTCGGGTGAAGGTGGCTGAAATTGCCTGGCTCAACTGGGTGCCCTCAAATTCGTACCGCTGGATCAACACCCAGATATCATAAAAATCTTTGAGTCGGGTATTTCCCATTCCAAGTTCAACCAAAGCCTGGAATTTCTCAGCGACGACTGTTTCCCGACAATACATGCGTAACTGAGGGGCGGGCATTTCCAGCAAAGTCGGGAAGAACGCTTCTTGAGGTGCGGGAACAACCAGATCTCCAAAACCAATATCGATTTGAAGCGGAATCAGTGCCTGATCCAACCTGGCCGTGAGTGTAATGCGGACGCCGTGATACTCATCATTGTGTTTAATTTCAACCCCCTTCACCGTTTCACTCAAAAACTCAATCCCGTCTGGTACAACCGGGCACAGACAGATTTCTCGGAAAATCGATTCCAGGGCTGAGATTGTGTTCGTTCCATAACCCAACAAATCCAAATCCCTGGTTGGGCGATGGGGTTCACCTCCCCAGAAAACAAACATCATGGCACCTTTGAGACAAAACTGGGGTTGGTATGCTGTTTGGGAGAGCCGAAACAGAAACCGTTCCAGAGCATATCGGATGAGCAAGACCTGAAACTCTCCGCCTTTTTCCCTAAAAATATTCATCAATCGTTGCCGAACCGAAGCTGCCATATTGGTCGCCGGTTTTTTCATTCAATTGCCTCCAGGTAAGGTCGCATCACATTGGCAACCCGGCAGACCTGGGCCATCCGCCAGAGTTCATCCAGGGTGCCACGGCGACCCCGCCGGTATTCACGCAGTGCTTCAAGGGCGACATCAAGTCCGATCTGGTTGCGGAACTTGAAACAATCGGCCACGGTTTTGGCCGGAGAAAAGACCTTGACCTGAACGCCTTCAATCAGATGCGTTTCCACCCCAGCCGTAAAGGCGTCAGATGAAAATCTCATCAACCTGATGTGTGGGAACTCAAGCCGGGGAACGCCCGCATTTCTTCCCACTGCCAGCCAGACCTCAAATGGCAGTTGAGTTCCAAGACGATGAAAGGCCAGCGCCGACAATAAACAAATCGTTCCGTGCGGGACTCGGGCGGCAACCAGGGCCAGATCGTGGTGTTCACTGAGTGGGGCTTCCACCAAACGATACAGCCCACGCGAAACCCGTTCGATCCGTCCGGCGGCGGAGAGCCGCTGAAAGTATTCAGGAGCGATTCCAAGCTTTGCCGCATCCCGAGGGCGAACCATTCCTTTCTGCTGAAGCAGTTCGGTGAGTTCTTCCATGTGGGTCATATGTTATGAAATACCACCAGATAATAATAAATACTGGCAATTTATAACAAAATGTATCTCAGAAAACAATGCTGGACCTGGAGGGGCGGCGTTTCCACGGATTCCAGCCAGGCGGCGGGCGCCACCTTGACTGCCTTCAGGCGACAAAGCAACATTGCGTTCACCAGCAACCGATTTTTCACAACCGGATACGGCACTGAGATCCATCGAGGGAATGAACCGCTTTCCCTTTCCGTATGTCTCAAACGCCCGACTGCTTTTACCGATAAACGGCCTGACTTCTGGCGAGTGTGGTCGGTGATGAACGCCAGCAGCCAGAACTTGCCCGACTGAGGATGATGTGTGAATAGCCTGCAAAGTCAATTGGTTCTTTTTCTGTTGAAGCATCGTCACTGGTTTCGTCTGAAGTTGAAACGGGAACCGGTTGATTGGAATACCTCAATTCCCGCGCTACGGGAGCGAGCCGAGAAATCCACCGGGATCTTTGGCAAGCTGCCGCCTGGAATTGCGGCATTGCCGGTCACAATCAATGGTCTTTCGGCGGAGTGGGTTCGACCTGTCGGAACCAGCGATGACCGAGCCATCCTCTATTTTCATGGCGGTGGGTATGTGATGGGCTCCTGTCGAACGCACCGCGCAGTCGTGGGGAAGTTTGTCGCGGGCAGCCAGATCGGCGCCCTGATCTTTGACTATCGGTTAGCGCCGGAGCATCCGTTTCCCGCTGCCCTTGACGATTCAATCGCGGCCTACACCTGGCTTCTGGCGCAAGGTTTTTCTCCGGCTCGCATTGTGTTTGCTGGGGATTCAGCCGGTGGCGGGCTCTGTCTGGCAACGCTGCTTGCCCTTCGGGACACCGGAATCGAGTTGCCGGCGGCGGCAGTTGTCCTCTCTCCCTGGACTGACTTGAAATGCACTGGGAACTCCTATCAGCGTCCGGACCCGCTGGCACCAGAAGGGTCCTGGAGTGTTTTCAGTAGCTACTACGTCGGTCAAAACGATCCGGCCCACCCGTTGATTTCTCCCCTATATGGTGATCTGGCCGGGCTTCCTCCATTGTTGCTGTATGTCGGGGAAGAAGAATCAATGCTCGACGACGCAACTCAATTCGCGGAAAAGGCTCGCACGGCAGGTGTGACGGTCAGGATACACATCGGAAAGGGGATGGTTCATTGCTACCCCGCGCTGTCTCCACTGTTTCCGGAAGCCAGCGAGGCGATGGACGACATTTGCCGTTTTCTCCATTCATCAGTGCTCAAGGATAGCGGAACAGAAAACTCGTAAAAATAAGGCTCTCGCTCAGACCTTCAATGATGTGTGCCTCCACAGGGTTTCACCTGGAAATCTCATCTGCCTACGCCAGTGCTGATAGTCAACACCTTCTTCCATGAAGGAGAAACACCGTCCAAAAGTTTCAATTCCTGATTCAATTCAGTGTCACTTCGGTATCCAGGTTTGGGCGAGTGGTCTGAGGCGAGGTGTCGCGCACCTGAGTCCCAAGGGGTTGAACGGCAGCCCGGCGTTCTCGAACCAGGAGTTCTTCCAATAAGCGACGGTTGACCGCGAGCAGGTTGGCGGCCAGGCCCAACACCCAGCACTGAAGCCCCACCAGTGCAAAGAACAAAGTCACCAGCAGTCCATTCAGTCCAGAAAGAGCTGGCAGATGAAACCAGGTTGCCAGTCCAAACCCAAGGGATATACCCATCGGAAACATCCCCAACCCCAGACAAAACACCAGCGGCTTGTAGGTCAGAAAAATCCGAATGATGGTCAACGCCGATTGCCACACATACGCTCCGGGTGAACGCATCAACCGCGACGGTCGCTGAACCGGGTTCGTTCCCACCGGTACCGAACGAACCGCCAGACCCTGCACTCCGGCCTGAATGATCATTTCCAGAGTGTAGGTGTATTTGCTGAAAATATTGATCCGCAGGGCTGCTTCACGACTGATGGCCCGAAAACCGCTGGGTGCATCCCGAATTTCCGTCTGACTGACACACCGCACGACCCAGTTCCCAATCCGGTGGAGTACTCTCCTGGTCAATGAGTAGTGGTCAATTTGGCGAAGGTTCCGCTCCCCAATCACAATATCCACCTGGTCGTGTACAACCAGTTCGATCAGGTGGGGAATATCCTCAGCCCGATACTGGTTGTCGGCATCGGTGTTGACAATGATATCGGCGCCGGCAGCCAGAGCCGCCTCCAGCCCTTTAACAAACGCCGTGGCCAGCCCGCAGTGCCGATGAAGCCGGACAATATGGTCTACGCCTGCGGTACAGGCAACCTCGACGGTCCGATCCGTGCTCCCGTCGTCAATCACCAGCCACTCAATTGTATCAATGCCCGGTAACTGGCGTGGAAGTTGGGCCAGCGTGATTCCCAGGGTGGCTTCTTCATTGTAACAGGGGATTTGGATAATGAGTTTGGTCATAGTACAAACAAACCAGGGTTCAGGGTTTTTTGAAGGGATGAGGGATGAAGGATGAGGGATGGAAGAAAACTTATTGTCCGCCTGTCTCATCCTTTGGATTCGGTTGAAACCCTTTATCCCGTGGCACATATAGGTTCGGGTACTTCATTCTTTGTGAGCAAGCTGGTTCAGGATTTTTCGGGCATCAATCAGCCGTAACTGGTTGGATTCAAATACCGTACAGGAATCAGTCATTCGAGCGAGAACGGGTTGTTTCCCGGATTGAAGGTTGAGCCGGGCTTCGTTGGCCGCTGGCTGAAATTGTTGAGCCCAGGGATTGAGATCAATCGCCAGGGGTTGGAACGCTTTGCGGTCAATGAGAAAGTAATCAATCCTGTACGCGAGAATAAAATCCCGCAATTTCACTGGATCAGGTGTGTAGTGGGCTTGAATGAGCGCCTGCGTCCGGGTTCGGAATTGATTGTAATACCCGGTATGGTAAGGAATCCCGCTTTCCCGGCCAACCAGGATCGAGCGTTGGGCAAAAATCGGCAGGTTGTTGGCTTCTTCAGTCAGCGAGGCAACCACAATTGATTTGGGTTGAGCCGCCAAAAACCGGTACAGCGCCGGTTCCCCGCCAGTGACATAGCGGGTCCGAGGATAAAATCCTTCAATTTTCCGATTGAGCCAGAGTGGGTACAGACTGATGATCCCCAAACAACAGACAATCACCAGTCCAACACCTCCGGTTTTTAAACGGGCGGCTGGTACCTGGCTGGCCCACCTCAGGCCGGTATCCATCAGCGAAACCAGCACGATTCCAGCGGCAAAAGCCGTTGCAATCCGCCACGAATGCTGGGAAAACCGGCTGGGTAAGTAGAGATGGAACAACATCATGTGAGCCAGGAGAAAGAATCCGATTGAACTCAGCAGAAACTTCCCCAAATCCAGGCTGAGTTTGTTCAATTCCGCAAAATGTGAATTCCAACGCTGGAGAACCAGCAGAATCGGCAACCAAACGGCAGTCAGAATGTGAGGTGGTGGAAATGGAACCTGTTTCCATTCCATCGGGAAACACCCGGATCGCTCTCCCCACAACCAGAAAGCGGTCGGGCTTTTCAAGAAAAAGGCAGTTCTTCCCAACGGACCAAATTCCGGCCAGGTTCGAGCCTGTGCCAGCGAAACAAACGGTCCAAATCGAGAAGTTTGAAAGGCATACATTCCAAGTACCAGCCCGGCGGCAATCAAACCGACCCAAACAAAGCCGTCTCCGGAAAACGTTATTTTCCCTTGTCGCCATTTCCACAAAGAAAGAAGGAGCATCCCGGCGGAAAGTAACACCGCTGGCGGGTAAAACAACCCCTGAACGAGAATGCTGAAGGTGCATCCCACCGTGGAATGCCGGGTAAGAAAATACCAAAACGCCAGAAACAGCGGATAGAAAAAAGCTCGGGGCGTGGCGGAAACCAGATCGTCTTTCATCCACAGATTCTGGTTGAGCAGAAACGTGCTCAAAAATGCCGCGAATGGGACTGGAAACAACCTCAGGCAAACAGCAAATCCAAAGCCAGTCAGACCCAATGCCAGCACTGGAGGAAGCAGTTTACTGGCGAACAACGGAGATATCCCAATCAGCGCCAGTCCGCGATAGAGCAGCGCATACCCAGGAGGTGCAACTGATTGAAAATAATCGGCAATCAGGTCGTTCGGAAACAATTCGGGATCCAAGAACCGCTGCATCCAGAACACATGCTGCCGGGTGTCATCCTGGATGACATACGCCGCGCTGACACTTTCGCGCAGTGCCGGAATGGAAAATCCGAGCGCACAGACCAGGCTCAACCAGAACCAGCCATTTCTGGTCAAGGAAGCATCTTCGGAAACCGGGGTGGTGACAAAAAGGCGAATCGAATCCAGCGTCATGGTAGTGCGCTCAGTGAAGATGAGGACTGGTGATGTGTTCACAACCAACTGCAGGCGTTGAAACAGTTAGTCCTTGAGACTGGCGTCATCATGACATAGGGATGTGTTAGGACGAAGAAAATAATTCGTTCACGTTCACAATTTGCTTGATTTGAGGGATATGTGTTTGGTACAAGGTTTTCTCCAGATTGAAACCTCAATTTTCAGCCTAAAATCAACTTTTTTCACATTACCTTTTGACGTGTGTGCCGATCTGATCGGTTGATTGCGTCCATTTCAGATGAATTTCAATCCTCCATCTCAATCCAGGATTGAAACTGGGTGAATCATGAAAAGGGTGAAGCTCTTCTGTTGCGCTGGGATAGCCTGCATTTTTCTGTGGGCCAGCACCGCGATTGCCCAACGGACCAATCACTTACCGTCGGCTGAGACCGTTCCTCCGCTTCCCGCCGAACCCTTCTCCCCCTCGCAAGTGCGAACGGAAGACGGAAGTTTGATTCCGGTGGAAGCTTTTTTCTCGGCTTCGCGATGTGCTGGGTGTCATACCGACACCCACGCCGGGTGGAGCGAGTCGCTCCACCGAAATGCCGCCCGTGAACCTTTTTACCGGGAAAGCGCGGATATTCTGCTTCGCACGCGGGGGATTGAATTTACCCGCCACTGTGAATCGTGCCACACGCCAGTCGCGTTGCTGTCGGGAGCGTTGACCAGGGCGAGCGGAAAAACTGCCGCTCCATTTACTCCACTGGACTCGGAAGGCGTCACCTGTGTCATTTGCCATTCAATTACTGAAGCCCGACTTGACGGCACCGGGAGTTTTACGATTCGGCGTCCGGCGTTACTGGCTCGGGAAGACGGGACACCGATATTTGGCGACTTTTCAGATGAACAAATCCTGGCTGACATTCCAGGCCATAAACGGGCGATGATGCGACCACTCCTGCGCCAGCCTGAATTTTGTGCGACCTGCCACAAAGTGACGGCGCCGCCGGATTTGAATGGATACAAGCAAATTCCAGGTTTCTCGGCCTACGACGAGTGGCAACAGTCGGGAGCTTCGCACGAAGTGGTATCGCCATTTTACCGCCGGGAATCGCGGCTTGATTGTCGGTCGTGCCATATGCCCAAAGTGGCGAGCACCAATGACCGCGCCGCCAAAAATGGGCTGATTGTCCTGCATCGCTGGCCGGGTGCAAATACTGCGGCACCAATGTTTTATGGTCAGACCGAACAGGTGCAGATGACCGAACAATTTCTGGCTGGAAACCACCTCAAGGTTGATGTGTTTTCGCTGCAACGGGAGTCAACCGGTGAAGTGACGGCGCCACTCGAAAGCGAAACAAGACTCAAGAAATCAGCTTCCGGTTTTGATTCGGGTGAGACCTTCATCCTGCAAGCGGTGATTGCCAACCGCAATGTGGCCCATTCATTTCCACCCGAAGTCCGGGATCTCTATGAAGCCTGGGTAGAATGTGAAGTCACGGATGAAACGGGCCAAACCCTGTTCCACAGCGGATTTATCAAGTTTGACGGAATGCTGGATGAACGCGCCCACGTCTACAAAACGATTTTGCTTGATTCTCACAGCCGGACCATCACGCGTCACCAAATCTGGCTGATCCAGGCCAAAGGCTATGACCACGCCATTCCAGCCGGAAGATCGGATGTGGTTCGGTTTCGGATGGAACTTCCCGCAAATGCGAGAAACAAACTGACCGTCCGCGTCAAAGTCAATTACCGACGATTGAACCAGGAATACACCAGCTATGTGTTGAATCGCCAGCACCAGTCGTTGACGCTGCCAGTTATCACGATGGCTGAAGACGTCAAAGTGCTCACGATGGCCGGCGAGAAGCCCACTGAATCCAATCCATTGAAAATAAAGGAGCAGTCAGGTGAATTCCGAGCTATGACTGCCCGGCGATGGAATGACTTCGGCATTGGATTGCTGGAACAGGCTGAATATGGAGCGGCAGCCACAGCGTTTGAACAAGCAGCCCGGCTGCAACCAACTGATCCGCAATACTTTGTCAACGCCGCGATTGCGGAATTCCGCACTGAACGCTTTGCTCCGGAACGGCTGCAACAACAAAAAGCAGCCGTGTGGCTTGAACAGGCGGCGCGGCTGGATGCAACCAATCCGCGAATGCGCTACTACCGGGCGCTGGTTCGACGGGCGGAAGGAAAATGGGTTGAAGCGGCTGACGAATTGACGATTTTGACCGGTTTGTTCCCGCGAGACCGGGAATTGCACCGGCACCTGGCCCAAACCCGGCTTCTGCTTGGACAGTTGGTGGAAGCCGAAACCGCCGCCCGGCAGATTCTGGCAATTGATCCAAATGATGCCGGGGCATACCAGTTTCTAGCGGCGGTTTACACCCGAATGGATCGCCAGGCGGAGGCGAATTGGGCGGCGAAGCAGTATGTTCTCTGGCGGGAAGACCCGCTGGCCAACGAAGTCGCCGCCCGGTTTTATACGGCCCATCCCGAATGGCAGGAGTTGCGCACCAAACGGATGATGTATGGAAAAGGCGCCCCACTCCGTCCGGTTCTGATCGGAAGTCAGGCATCGCCGGTTGAATGATGAGCGGAGGGACGTCGCGGGCTTCCCGCCGCGCCCTATATAATAAGGAGAGAGACTGATGAGTTGGAAATTGCGGCACGTGAAAATAATCCTGCTGGTGATGGTTCTCGGTTTTCTTTCCGTAGGCGGATGGGCGGTGTCAGCCTGGGTGCGGCAACAAACCGGTGGGACGACCCGATTTGTGTATGACGAAAAAAGCCAGCTTCGGGCGGTGATTGCGCCCAACGGAGACGTGGCGATCTACGAGTATGACCCGGCGGGGAACATCACGGCGATTCGTCGCGGTTCAGCCGCGCAACCCGTGATTCTGTCCTTTTTTCCCAAGGAAGGCATTGTTGGCGACAAGGTGACCTTTGTCGGAACCGGGTTTGGCCCGACAGTGGCGGACAATCTGGTGACATTCAAGGATGGAAAAACGGCGGTGATTGAAAGCGCTTCGGTGACGGAAATCGTGGCCATCGTTCCGGAAGGGACCGTGACGGGTGAGGTCACGATCAAAACACCGACCCAAACCCTGACCACGACGGAGCCGTTCGTGATCGTGCCTCCGGTTCAGGTCACGCCATCGCCAGTGGTGATTGATTTTCGCGAACAGGTCAACTTCACCGCCCGGGTGCGGGTTCAATCCAGCGACCGGAGTGTGACGTGGTCAGTAACTTCGGGAACCGGCTCTGGAAATGGGACCATCACTCAAAATGGAGTCTATAACGCACCCCGGTTGTTTACCGATGCCATCTCATCCGTTCCTATCGTGGTGAGGGCCACCAGCAAAGCCTTTCCAATTCTGTTTACTGAAGTTCCGGTCACGGTGGGTCGGGTGACACTCACTCCATCAGAAGCCATTTTGCTCCCCAACGAACAACGCCAGTTTACAGCTTCGGTATTTGCCGTGGCCCTACCGGCCAATAACCGGAAAGTGACGTGGTTGGTCAACGGCATTGTGGGAGGCAACCCGACGGTTGGAACGATTTCAGCCGAAGGACTCTATCAAGCTCCAGCGTTGATTCCAGCCGAACCGGTTGTGATCCGGGCCATGAGCCAGATGCTTCCACAACTCTTTGCCGAAAGCCGGATTCGGATCGGCCAAATCCAGGTGACTCCGGCGGAACTCATCATCGGCCCAGGAGGTGCGGGACAGTTTACGGCGACGTTACCAGGCACAATTGCTGAACAACCCATCATCTGGAGCATCAACGGGGTCGAAGGCGGCAACCCAAACATTGGAACCATCAGCGATACGGGTATTTACACAGCGCCAAACGCCGTTTTGAGCCAACCGATCACGGTCCGGGCCGCAAGCCGGTTGGGGCCGAATTTGTTTGGCGAGGCACGAGTGCGGATGGGCACCATCTCGGTCTCGACCTCCCAACCGTTTGTTGAACTGGGTGGCGGCGCCTTCAGCGCCACCTTCACGGCGAATATTGAAGTTGGACCGGAAATCAACCGGGAAGTGGAATGGAGTATCAATGGCGTGGTTGAGGGAAATAATTCGTTGGGAACCATCACGCCATCGCCGAACCGGAATGCGGTCGCCAGTTACGACCCACCTGACCGGTTGCCGCCAGTACCGATTGTGATTCGGGCGACGTTGAAGGCACTGCCCACAATTTTTGGCGAAGTCGGCATCACGCTCGGGAAAATGACGCTGAGTCCAACGTCGGCAGTGCTCGGACCCGGGATGAAACAGAAATTCACGTCGGTGGTGACCTTGCTGTCAGAGAACAAACAGGTTGCCTGGAGGGTCAACCAACAGATAGGAGGCTCGCCGTCAATCGGCCTGATCAGTACGGATGGAACGTACACGGCACCGAGCCATCCATCCATAGCGCGAGTCCAGATAACAGCCACAAGCCTCGCCGTTCCACGGTTGACGAAGACCGCCGACGTCACACTGGTCGGAAGCATCCAGGTGAGCCCGGCTTCGGCGTCGCTGGTCACGGAGCAAACGGCTCAGTTCAACGCAGTGGTGCTGCCGCAGGGGACAGTAGATCAGGTCACCTGGAGCGTCAATGGGGCGCCGGGAGGGAATGCGACGGTTGGAACCATCAGCGGGAGCGGGTTTTATACGGCTCCGGCGACTGTCCCAACTGGCGCCATCACCATTCGGGCGACCAGCACCGCGGTTCCGAGTGTGTTTGGCGAAGCCCGCGTCACCGTGAGCGGGATCACCAATATCCAGGTAGTTGTCTCGCCATCAAATGCGACGGTGACAGCGGGAGATAGCTTCCAGTTCAATGTGCAGGTGCTGCCGGGCAATGCCAACCAGCAGGTGACCTGGAGTGTCGATGGAATTCCAGGCGGAAATTCAAACGTGGGAACGATTTCCCCGACCGGGCTCTACACGGCGCCGACCACGGTTCCGTCAGGCGGGTTGTCGGTGACGGTACGTGCCACCAGCGTGG
>JACQXX010000034.1 GCA_016208495.1 Acidobacteriota bacterium
CTTTCTGTCACAAATCCTGTGATCAAGATTAGGCAGCCAAATCCTCGAAATCCCATAAGGAAGGCCATTGTTGGTTGAGTTCAACGACTTTCAAAACGGCGAGGGCTTTACTGCCCGTGCGACTCCAGCTCATGGCATTATCCTTTTGACGGCGTCCAATCACCTGATCAACGGCCTTTTCAACCCGACCACTCCCAATGGATTTTCCGGCCTGTTGCCGACGCTGGTAATCAATAATCTCGTGAGCATGTTTGTGAAGGTACGTCATTAATTCTTGCAGCCGGTCAGGATTTCGGGCCTGGACCTGAGTGCCAAGATAGGTCAGAACCTGAGGTGTTTTGCCTTCCCACAGCAGAGGAAGGATGTGATTCAAATGCGTGTGTTTTTCCAGTTTGGTGATGGCAATCATGGAGAAGAGGTCTGAAACTTTCTTTTCCAAATGATACCAATCGAGGATGAGGGTGACCGGTTGACCGAAAATCGCCAGCAGGGAGGTCCGAATCGCGGTGGCTCCATCCGTGATCGCCACGATGGGTACGGGGGTTTGACGGGCGGCATACGCCCGGCGAAGCTGCGCCTGGACGAGCTGTTCCAGGCTGATGATTTCGGTTCCGGTGGCATCAATTCCAGCCACCAGATAGTGATAGGTGGCATCCGGCTTCTCCAGCAGCACGACATCGGTATTGATTCTGGTTCGCGACTCCTTCGGCTGATGATCCCGGGTGGGTTTTTGTTCTTTGACTTGAATCCCATCCTCAAAGAGCAAAATTTCGGCCTGGTCTGGATCATAGAGATCAATCTCAGTGGTGATGGCGGGAAGCTGGGGGCTGAGTCGGGTGGCTGCCTCCACCTGCTGACGCTGATCCTCACTCACCTCCGCCGCTTTTCCCACCACCAACCGCCAGATACTTTGATCACTGAGCAGTCGGTCTCCGGTTTGGCGTTCAATCAACCCCGCCACTTCCTCATAGCTGAGCCGATTACTATAATAAATGGCATATTCGACCAATCGCTCACTGGCGTACCCTTTTCCGCCCTGGCCGGTCAAACTCAAGTAATCTTGTCCCGTTGTAAAGCGTTGAACCTCAAACTCAAATCGCCCATGAATGGTTTTGAATTCCACCACTGTTGTTCCATTGCGGCTCAGTTCACTTTTTTTTTAACCAGTTCCGCCTGGTCGTGGGCCAGAAGTTGGTGCTCAATCTCAGGCAAGGATTTCCTTTTCAACTTCTCCACCGCCGTTTCGATCTCGGCTAAGGTTCCATTTCCGATTTCCAATGCATACGCTTGGGGCTCGCCGATTTGCTTTCCAGCCTCATCTTCAATTGTAATTTTGATCGTGACCATTTGCTTCACCTCCTCACCTTCTTTTCTTCCTGTGAGTTTACCCTTTTCCTTTTGTCCATCACAGGATTTGTGACAGAAAGCCCTTTTCCTTTTGTCCATCACAGGATTTGTGACAGAAAGAATAAAAATCCGGCTACGGGGCCACCCAGGTCAATCAAAATATTTTTGAATGGCGGCAGGGGTTCAGGTGGGGCAAAGGTGGTCAGCCCTCCCATTCCATAGAGCTTAATTTCCGGTTTCATTCCATAAAAGGCACTACAGAGCGCATGACCGAGCTCGTGAATCAGGATAGAAATCAGCACCACCCCCGTCCACTCAGCAACCAAAAGCGCCCCTTGTTGCCGCATTGACCCCATGAGGAGCGTTACCAGCCAGAATGTCCACTCAATTCGAACTGGAAAACCAAACAGTCCAAATCCAATTGTTCCCTGATTCAAGCTGAAACGAGATGCAGTGTTCATGTTCGTGCCATTCGAAAATTGATACAAAAAGACCCAGCCAGTTTCCAAAGCGGTACCGGACCGCTTTGTGACCTGGCTGGGTGGACGGTTCCCTCAAAATTCGGGAAGAAAAATGAACCACGGTAGAATTCAGGTGGAACCAACGCTCTTCAACCTGATGATTTCTACTTTTGGTCAAGCGTTTCCACGCTTAGATAAACAACGGCGCCATCACCAGCGTGATGGTTGACAACAATTTGATCAGCACGTGGAGCGATGGACCAGCCGTATCTTTGAATGGGTCACCAACGGTGTCGCCCACCACGGTTGCTTTGTGGGTGTCGCTGCCTTTGCCGCCAAACTGGCCGGTTTCGATGTATTTCTTGGCATTATCCCAGGCACCACCAGCGTTGTTCAGGTAGAGGGCCACCAGAATTCCAACGATAGTTCCGACCATCAGAAACCCACCAACGACTTCGGCGCCAGTGGCCAGACGGCTGATTTCGGGATCCACCAAACCACCACCCTGACTTTGATAGAGGTACTTAAAGAGTACGCCAACCACAATCGGCGACAAAACGACGAGTAACCCCGGCAACACCATTTCGCGAAGAGCCGCTTTGGTCACAATATCCACGCAGTGGCCGTAGTCGGGTTTTTCGGTGCCTTTCAAAATGCCAGGCTTTTTCTTGAACTGGTCACGCACTTCGGCAATAACCGCTGACGCAGCGGTGCCGACCGCTTTAATGGCCATGGATGAAAAAAGCAGTACCAACATCGCCCCTAACAAGGCACCTGTAAACACTTCGGGTTTGGCAAGGTCAATGCGTTCAAGTTTCAACCCGTAGTTGGTCACTTCGTCCATATAGGCCGAAAACAACAAAAAGGCGGCCAGTGCGGCTGAGCCCACGGCATATCCTTTGGTCAACGCCTTGGTGGTGTTTCCAACCGCATCCAGTCGGTCCGTTTTCTTCCGGATGGCTTCTGGTTGCTGGGACATTTCCACGATCCCACCCGCGTTGTCGGTGATAGGTCCAAAGGTATCCATCGCCAGAATATAGGCTGCGGTTCCGAGCATCCCCATGGTGGCAACGGCGGTTCCAAATAAGCCCGCATGCTGCAACCCGGAGTTTTTGCCCAGATAGTAGGAGCCCATAATGGCCGCGGAAATCACAATGATTGGAAGCGCGGTTGATTCAAAGCCAACCGCCGTACCCATAATGATGTTGGTCGCCGGGCCCGTCTTTGAAGCTTCAGCAATAGATTTGACTGGACGGTATTTGTATTCGGTGTAGTACTGGGTCAAATACACAAAGGCAATCGAGGTAATAATCCCGATCAACCCGCAGCCAAAGAAATACAGGTAGGCATCTGGCGCCACCCGGTTGGTGAGCAGCCATTTTGCGGCACCGAAAAAGCCCACCGCCGCCAGCGCTGAAGTTACAAAGTACCCCCGGTTGAGGGCAGCCATCGGGTCCCCGTCTTCTTTGGTTTTGACCGACATAATCCCCACAATCGAGGCCAGGAGCCCAAAGGCTCGCGCCACAAGCGGGAACAACAACACGCCAAGGAGTTGCTCGGCGGTAAAAGCCGCCGGGTTTGATCGGAATAGTCCAGCGGCCAAAATCATCGCCCCAATATTTTCGGCGGCGGTTGACTCAAACAGGTCAGCACCACGACCAGCACAGTCTCCGACGTTGTCGCCCACCAGGTCAGCGATAACCGCCGGGTTCCGGGGATCGTCTTCCGGAATTCCGGCTTCGACTTTACCGACCAGGTCAGCGCCTACGTCAGCGGCTTTGGTGTAAATCCCACCACCCAACTGGGCGAACAGCGCCACAAACGAAGCACCAAACCCATAGCCAGCGATGAGAAGCGGAATTTTCCCAACATCGGGCACCACATTCAGGGCACGAATGAGCGCAAACAGACCAACCACCCCAAACAACGACAGTGCCACCACGAACAGACCGGAAACCGCACCCGCACGCAGGGCAGTTTGCAGGGCACCATTCAAACTTTTGGTGGCGGCTGAGGCCGTGCGGATGTTGCCGCGGATGGAAATCCACATGCCAATATAGCCGGAACCCACCGAGCAGGCAGCCCCTAAGACAAATGAAAGCGTTGTCCAAAAGGCCAGGACTTTCGGATCCGTCACCGGATCGCCTGGGTTTGGCGTCCGCACAAACGCGTACAAAATGAAAATCAGTGCCGACAAGGCAATCGCCATATACACGATGGTCGTGTTTTGACGACGCAAAAAGGCTTCGGCACCTTCTTTAATCGCATCAGAAATGACACGCATTTCGGGCGTGCCCGTATCGCGCGCCAGTACGTCTTTAATGAGATAGCCTGCAAAGGCCAGGGCCACGAAGCTAATCCCAATGATAATTGCCAGTTCCATAGTGTTGAGATGTCAGCTCTTCCAGAGCCACCTGTGACATCAAACTCCTTTCGACAAAAATGAGAAGAGTGGTTTGATTCAAGCCTCACTGATGGGTTGAAGCTTATCAGGATCAAGAATTTGGGTGTGATTCGAGCAAAAGGGGCACGCTCAAGACAACTGAATGGAAGTCCCACCTAAAAGGTCTTTTCAAAGTCAATGTTCATTCCCCTGGTGGGAACAAGAAATGAATGAAAAAGTGGGTGAAAGTGATCCCAGGGTGGCAACCCTGGCCTGCAGTACCTCCACGACTGGGAGATTGGCCTGCAGAAAATCCACTTTTGGAAATTCATTCACCGTGATCCAGCGGGCATCTTGACACCCAATGAGTTCAAGCGTGCCCCCTTTGATCCGGGACCAATAAAAAACCACCGCAAACGCCTGATGTGGGTCCAACGCATAGTGAATCAAATGCACTGGTGCGCCAACTTCGACATCAAGTCCGAGTTCCTCGTGGATTTCCCGGCACAAAGCAGTCTCAGGAGGCTCTCCCCAGTTTGCCTTGCCGCCCGGAAACTCCCACTGGTTCGCCAATCGTCCCGATGGAAGCCGTTGCGTGATTAAAATGCGCTCCTGATCAACAATAATTGCCGCAACAACCAGGACCAGCTTGGGCGTGTCATTCATTGGCGGAAGTGGTGACTGGTGCTCTGGTGATCAAGAAATTGATTCTTTCGAAGAACCAGTTACCAGATACCCGGAAAGACAACTGGCCGGGCAACCGGGTTAGACCGTTGCCTCGGCCAGTTCCTGTTTGAGTTTTTCAGCTTGATGATGGGTAATCAGGGCTTGAATAACGTCCCCTAAATCACCATCCATAAAGAGATCAAGTGAGTGAATCGTCATTCCGATGCGGTGGTCGGAAACCCGATTTTCCTTGAAGTTATACGTTCGAATTTTCTCGCTGCGTTCACCCGTGCCGACCTGGGAACGACGCTCCGAGGAAATCGCGTTCTGCTGTTTTTCCTGTTCGACTTCCAGCAACCGGGACCGCAGCACCCGCATGGCCTTTTCACGGTTTTTGATCTGGGATTTTTCATCCTGGATCGAGACCACCGTGTTGGTTGGAATGTGAGTAATCCGAACGGCGGAATAGGTCGTGTTGACCGACTGGCCGCCTGGACCTGAAGAACAGAAGGTATCAACCCGCAAATCTTTGGGATTGATTTCGATATCAACTTCTTCGGCTTCCGGAAGGACCGCCACCGTTACGGTCGAAGTATGGATTCGACCCGAGGATTCGGTCTGGGGCACCCGTTGCACACGATGCACGCCGGACTCAAATTTCAGTTTTGAATACACCACGTCGCCTTCAATCACGGCAATCGCTTCTTTGGTGCCGCCGATTTCAGATTCCGAAGTATTTAAAATCTGCATTTTCCACCCTTGCCGTTCGGCATAACGAGAGTACATGCGGAGCAATTCCCCGGCAAACAGTGATGCCTCATTGCCGCCCGTCCCGGCGCGGATTTCCAGAATCACGTTTTTGTCGTCGTTTGGATCTTTAGGCAGCAGCAGGGTTTTGAGTTCCTGCTCACAATCAGTGACCCGGCGGGAAAGAGTTGCCAGTTCCTCGCGGGCCATTTCAGTCATTTCCGGATCGTCAGATTCGTCCAGAAGTGCTTTCGTCGCTTCGATTCCCTTTTGTAAAGCCCGAAACTCCCGATACTTTTCGACCACCACGCTTAACTCGCGATGTTGTTTGGCGAGTTTGGGATAGCGGGTCATGTCATTGACCACGTTGGGGTCGTTGAGTTGCTCAGTGAGGGCTTCGAATTTCTCTTCGAGGGCATTGAGTTTATCGAGCATCGTCTTTCCTCCACAGATTTGCCCACACCAGTCACAAAATTCGGGATGTAGGCCAGACAAAAAAGAAACCACCGCAATTCGCTTCGAGGGTCACCCTTACCGATCAGTGAGAATGACGATGGGGCTGGCGGTGGTTTTGGATAAAGACGGGCTCGGCAGCTAGGCGCCGGCAGGTGGAGTCGCGGGAACTTTGCCATACTTGCGGTTGAAGCGTTCAACACGTCCAGCCGTATCAACCAGTTTCTGTTTACCAGTGAAGAAGGGGTGGCAATTGGAGCAAATTTCCAGCCGGATTTCTTTCTTCGTGGAACGAGTCTTGAAGACGTTCCCGCAGGAACAAGTCACAGTGCATTCATTGTATTTTGGATGAATCTTTTCCTTCATAATCGTCAACAACGCCTTTGAAAAAAACAGTCTCCCTTGTCCTGGTCGTCAGGTGAGATTCGGTACAAGAACTGTTTGGTATCGGTGTAAATCAAGGTTAACTTGAGCGAAAACTACAAGCTGCGGACCGTACATCAGGGATTTCACTGTTGTCAAGGCTTGGGTGGCGGATCAGGTGTATTTCTTGACAAAGAACGACTTCACGTCTACTATACGCCACTCGATACTGCCTATCTGATCCAGCTATCAGCACACATTCCTAATCATCCCTGTTGAGGCATCCCTTCCTATGTTGAGCGAACGCATCGGCGTCTATGGAACCCAAATCCTGGATGCGATTGTGCGCGGGGTGGCTCGGCTGATCCCCAATCCCAACCACCTGACCTTTCTCGGCCTCCTGATCAATATCTGGTGTGCGTATCTCTATGGCTGTGGTCTGTTTTTTCAAGCTGGATTATGGATGATCTTTGCCAACCTGTTTGATATGGTGGATGGTCGAGTGGCCCGTCTGACCAACCGGGTCACAAGTTTCGGCGCTTTTTTCGACTCGGTGATGGACCGGTATTCAGATGTTATTGTGTTTGTTGGGATTATGACATTTTATGCCCGCCAAACCGAATATCACAGTACGCTCTATGTCGCATTGACTGGAATCGCCCTGATGGGTTCGGTCATGATCAGCTATACCCGGGCCCGAGCCGAAAGCGTGATCAATCAATGCAAGGTTGGATTTTTGGAACGTCCAGAGCGCGTGGTCCTGATCATCATTGGCTCATTGACTGAAATTGGTCCGGAAGATAATCCATTTCTCCATAAAATGCGGGCTGTTTTATGGATCCTGGCCGTGATGTCTCATTGGACCGTGGTCCATCGAATGTATCATACCCTTCGCGAATCAGATCGGCTTGATCAATTAAAAGCCCAACCGGCCTCCTCCCTTCCGGCTGATTCCCCATCAGGCTATTCCAGTGCGCTCAGTCTTCACACCAAACCCGCTTCACCCGAAACCTTAGTCCCGTCTGAGGTCAATGAAGCGGCTTTTGGTCGGTAGGCGGATTCACAGTCCTCTCATTAATATATATAGTTGGGTTCACTGCACCTAAATGAACTTTCACTGGCAGTGCAGACACCCAGAAACGGCTTCGAGTTTTTATTTTTCAGGGTACCTGTCCTTTTATTGAAAGGTTTAACTATGCTTTGTCCAAGCTGCGGCAATGTTGTCGAAAGCGAAGTTTTTCAAGCTTGTGCCTGTGGCGCCCGTTCAGTCGGGCTGCCTGACACCACACCGATTGCCACGATTCCGCAATTAGGTGGCGCCATGATTGGTTTGACACTGGCACTGAGTGGCGCTGCCTGTTTTTTCTCAAAGTGGTTTGTGCTGCTCAGTGTCGTAGGAATGATCATCAGCTATAAAGCCTTGCGCAATGCGAGCCGCAACCCTCAAGCTTTTGGCGGCTGGAAAATGGCCTGGACGGGATTTGGGATTTCCACCCTTACGGTTGGATTGATTCTGACGGTCCTTGGCTTTAACTTGCCTCGATGGATTGAAAACCGTCGGATTCAACACCTTGCCGCAACTGAAGCCCGCATGCTCGAAGTCAGCCTGGCGCTTGAACTGTATCGTCAAAAGCACAACTCCTTGCCGGAACAGCTTTCTGACTTGCGCCGCGAAGGATTTCTCAACAATGCCGCCATTGACTATTGGGAAGGCAGCATTCGATATATTCCAACCGGTCAGTTAGCATCCTCAACCGTTGGCAAATCACCAACCTCAGTCCCTGTCTTTAACCAGTACCGGCTTGTTTCTGCCGGAGCGGATGGTCGGTTGAATTCAACCGACGACATTGTGCTGGATAATCACGTCTTCCGCGCCAACGACAAACTCCGCATCACGGATGATGAGTAGTCGGGATAGCTTGTGCTGGTGTGAAGGATTCACCCACCCGGTGGGATAAACTGTGGTCCAGTTCCCGCCAGTTCAACGCGGTTCCATTCTCAACAAAGGGGTTTTTCAATCCTGTGTCATCATCTGTTCAAGAACACGGTTGGAAAAAATGGCTTCGGAAGCTCTGGCCGCGCGAGGATCCTGAAGTTCAGCGCCGAAAGTGGTTGCTGCAAAATGGCCGAATTGTTGAAGGTATCATTCTGGATATGATCCAGAATGGACAATCGGTCGCCGTAGATGCCATTGCCTTCGGAGCCCATTGCACTGTCCACTACCGATATCAGGTATCAGGCGTAACCTATGAATCGTGCCAGACGCTTGATACCAGCCAAATGGCAAACATCCGGGCCTACGTCGTGGGAAGTCACGTCAGTGTGAGGTATCACCCAGGTAGACCGGGAAATGCCATGGTTGTCTAATCTCAAAATCCCTGGTTGCCCCACCATTCTCTTTGCTTTGGATCAGAACTCTCATACCAGTCAGTAGTTAGTAGTTCGCTCAATCTATTTGATTGAATTACTTGACTATCTTCTAACGCGAGAGTTTCATTCCAAATTGGTATACTTCTTCACGTCCCAAAGCACTCATTTTCCAACGAGACATCCTCCTCCACGCCTATGTTTCAAAAAATTCTCATTGCCAACCGTGGTGAAATTGCGGTGCGTATTATCCGTGCCTGTCGAGATCTGGGAATTGCCTCGGTGGCGGTTTATTCAGATGCCGATCAAAATGCCTTGCACGTCAGGCTGGCGGATGAAGCCTGTCACATTGGACCGTCACCTGCGATGCAAAGCTATCTCGTCACGGAGCGTATCCTCGAAGCCGCCCATAAAACCGGGGCTCAGGCGATCCACCCTGGATATGGTTTTATGTCTGAGAATGCTGAATTTGCCCGGGCGGTTGAAGGCGCTGGACTGGTGTTTATTGGCCCACCACCATCCGCCATTGATGCCATGGGCAATAAAATCAGTGCTCGTGAAATTGCAATTCGTGCTGGCGCCCCGGTGGTACCCGGTGTTCAGGATCCGGTGGATACGGTTGAAGCCGCATTGGCGGTGGCTGAAGAAATCGGCTTTCCAATTATGTTGAAAGCCGCAGCCGGTGGCGGCGGCAAAGGCATGCGGATTATCCGAACCCCAGCCGAACTCCCATCCGCCTTTGAGTTGGCTCGTTCAGAAGCCGTTTCCTCATTTAAAGACGGCACCATTTACCTGGAACGCTATATCGAGCGCCCCCGCCATATTGAAATCCAGTTGATGGGCGACCAGCATGGCAACCTGATTTACTTTGGTGAACGCGAATGCTCGATTCAACGCCGCAACCAGAAAGTCATTGAAGAATGCCCTTCCCCACTCAATGATCCAGAACTCAGACGGTTGATGGGTGAATCCGCCGTCAGAGTTGCGAAAACCGTTGGCTATTTCAGTGCTGGGACAACCGAATTTCTGGTTGACCCCAATCGCAATTTCTATTTCCTGGAAATGAATACCCGGCTTCAGGTCGAGCATCCGGTGACGGAGCTTGTCACCGGAATTGATCTGGCGGCGCTTCAGATTCGAGTGGCCGCCGGTGAAAAATTGCCGTTTCGCCAGGAAGATATCAACTTGCGCGGAAATGCCATTGAGTGTCGAATTTATGCCGAAGATCCAGAGCGCAATTTTATGCCCGCACCCGGTCTCATTTCAGCCTGGGTTCCGCCTGAGGGCCCCGGCGTCCGGGTTGATTCCGGAGTGTATGAAGGCTGGCATATCCCGATTGACTATGACCCGCTGCTGGCCAAACTCATTTGCTGGGGAGAGACACGGGAACAGGCTATTTCCCGCCTGGATCGGGCATTGCGCGAGTTTGTCCTCTGTGGTGTGCGTAATAATTTGGAATTTTTCCGCCAAATTGCTGAAGATCCTGAATTTCACGCCGGCACCCTGGATACCGGGTTTATCGCTCGATTCTTTGAACGGCTCAAACAAGCCAAACCTGAGACCTCCACTGAATCAGTCCCCACTGAAGCCGATCTGGTCCGAATTCTGGCGGGCTTGCTGCACCATAATCAGGAGGTGACTCATTCCCATCCGGCGGGAAACAACGGTCCAGTACAGGAAAGTGCATGGAAACGTCGAGGCTGGTCAGAAGCACGGGCGAACCGGTTTTGAAGACATTGGGCTGAAGAAACCAGGACTCAGGGCTTGGGGCTGAAGACTCGCAAGCTCGGAGCAATCAAAGGGATGATGGATGCAGGATGAGGGATGAAATAAAACCAGTTCTTCAGCCCTGAGCCCCAAGCCCTGAGTCCTGGTTTCTTCAGCCCCAGCTTATTCCAATTGAAGAACTGAAAAAAACTTATGAATTATGAAATCACTCACAATGGACATCCGGTTCGGGTTGAACTCAACCAGGAAAATGGCTCGCTCACCGCTCGGGTTCACGAACACTCAATCCAGGCCAAAGTCCGACAACCGGAATCGGGCTACTTTATTTTTCAGATTGATGAGCGCGTCTACCACATCCGGGTCGCCAATCGTGAGGATGGAAAAATTGAAGTTTTTTTGGATGGGAAAGTAAGTGTGGTCCAGGTGCTTGACCGGCTGCGGCGCGAAGGCGGCACGGCAGCGGCAACTGGTCCCCAACCAATTACTTCGCCAATGCCAGGCCGCGTGGTTCGAATCCTGGCTCAGGTTGGAGATGCAGTCGAGGCAGGTCAAGGGGTGGTCGTGGTCGAAGCGATGAAAATGCAAAATGAAATGGCCGCCACCCGGTCTGGAAAAGTTTCAGAAATTCACGTTTCGGAAGGCCAAACCGTCAAAGCCGGCGAGATTCTGGCGGTCGTGGAATAAATCGGGGCTGTGAAGATCGGGCTTGGGGCTTGGGGCTGAAGATTCGCAAGCTCAGGGCTGAAGAAAACGGGTTTCATACCCTGAGCCCGTCTTCTTCAGCCCTCAGCCTCAGCCCTGGTTTTTTCAGCCCTAATTATTAAGGATATTGAAGGATTTCGGGTCCAGCTTTTCGTTGTACATAAACTGCTGGAACTCCAAATTCCATTCCAGTTGCCGTCCGCTTTGTTGATCGTCAACCAGTAAAATGATTTTGTAGACATGCGGCAAAACCAAGCCCTGTTCACCAGCAAAGCTTTCAAATTGTTCGGTGAGTTTGATCCGGGAGTTGCGTTGACTGGCTGACTGCTCTGGGCTGGCACCCATTTGGGCCGAAATAAGTTGTTCGTATTCGGATTGGACGTGTTGGAATGTATTTTTGTCAAAGTAAAGCCGAATTTGAACGTCTGACCCTCCCTTTGGCTCATATTTCAACACATGGGCTTCTTTTCCGTTTACCTTTTTCGTCCCACTATATTCAATTCGGGCGTCATGACTGTCCAAATTGAGAAGCGCCCATCCAGACGATAAAACCCCACCAAACAGCCCTTCTTTAAAAATCACGTTCCGGGCCAGCAAAAACTCTCCCAGCGCGGAACGGGTACCGGGACGAATGTACCCAACCGTCACATTTTTGCCATCATACGCCACTTTCTCCTGTGAATATTCAGCCGTGTTAAAGCCGATTCCCACCAGGCTCATCGCGCCATCCGAAGCGATCACGGCTGGTCCCTGCAATTGAGTGGCGCCAATTGTTTTTGATCGGAACAGGGCTTTTCCAGCAATCACCCGTGTTTTGACATCCGACAGCGTCTTTTGGGTGCCGATAGATTCAATATGTTTGGCAATGACGTCTTCAGGTTTTAATTTTTCCCCTTTCACCGGGGGAGTAAAGGCCAAACAAGGGTCGGTAACCAGAGCCAATACACCAACCACCACTGAAAGTAAAATTCCCTTTAACCATTGTATCTTCATAACTTCTTTTGCGAGCCGTGGAGAAAATCTCTCCCGGCGTTCTCCTTTCTCAATCCGAAATATGGTGGGCGGTTTCCTGAAAGCAGCGAAATTCCCACGTGGGAGCCATTCCCCAGAAAATCGGGGCTCTGTGTCAAGCTGAAATTGAAATTCAGCTCATTGGGCCTGGGTTGATACCATTTTGGGCTGAGGGTGTTGGGCTAAGGGCTAAGAAAAATACAATCCTGTCAACAATTTAACCTCTTCCTACCACGAGAGGATCGTTCCAAAATAGTATGATCATCAAAAACTGGAGACACCATGCAGTGGGTTGTTAGAAACACCACAGATCGAGACCATTTCACTGGGGGGTCACCCCATAAGTGCCAGGATAAGGGAACAACGTCCGATCTGGACAAGGGGACACCAAGACAAGGAGACAAGAGATACATTCAATAGCCTCGTCCCTCCGCTCCAAACCGGAGTCCGTTCAAGCCGACACACTCCGTGGAATTGTCTCCCTGTCTCTTCTTCTCCTTGTCTCAAACAGGCTCTCATTTCCTTCTCCTGGCGCTTATGTTATGGGGGTCACCCCAAAAACCAGACAAAGGATGAAACCTGTGGAAACGAATTGAGTTTGAAACTAACAAGAACCAGGGAGAGTCCTCACCAAAAACCCAAATCCAACTATAGTACAAAAACCCGAACGGCACGAATCAGAATGCGTGATTCGTGCCGTCCGGGTGCTTTTTCGGAGTAAGATGAGTTGATTGGCTTATTTACTCGGTTCCGCGTTTTGCTCTGTTCGGACACGGTCGGTTAAAGCCTGTAAGGTCATTGACTGAGTTTTGGCCAATTCGGGAATGGTTTGATACATATAGGTAACTTCAGCCTCAACGGAAGGGTGCAACCAGCTAAACTGTGGATCTTCGGACAGAACCAGTGCCCGGGTATAGCTCAACATCATTTGTTCCCGAACGGTTTGCATCCGCCCGGTCACTTCCTTTGGCACATTCGGATTTTTTGCTGGTCCGGCCCCTTTTGAGAGGTTATCCAGCATTGATTTATAGGCTTTGGCGAGCATTAACTGGGTATAAGGATCTCGGCTCTCAAACTGAAGGGCTTTGATCAGCATATCAACTGCCGGTTCTGATTCATTCTTCACCGTGAGTAAAATCCCCAGTGAAGTACACAGTTGCGCCATTCGCTTTGGCCGGATGGTGGCCCACTGATCCTCGGCGAATTCATACGGACGTTTTCCAGCTTCGAGCTGGACCAGCGCATCACGACCAAACTTGATGCCCTGATCACACAGATTCAGGTTTCCATTCAGTGCCGCCGTACTGGCCACGTCGGTCAATTGCGCCATGACACTGAGATTATCGGCTTTTTCCGCCAATGCTTTGTTCCCAACCTCAAGGGCCTTGTCAAACTGATTGAGCCGGCCCAGGGCCGAGACCATATCACGATAGACAATACCCCGCATCTGGCTGGAGGCATACTTTTCCAGGAAGGACTCAGCCAGTGGCAGAACTTTATCAGGTGTCGCCGTCGCCTGGGCAACCGCATTATAGTCGCTATATTCAGCATCCGATTTGGCGACTGGACGTTGAATGAGGGAAGGTTTTTCTTCGGCAAAAACAGTACTCCCTCCACCTAAAACCAAAAAGAGAAGAAACACACCAGAGATGGTGTGTTTCACAGATGGAATGGACGAAGATTTCTGGTTGCGCAAACCACGAAGTGGGAATGTGAGTTTCAAATCGGCCATAAAACAGCCCTGCCTTTCATAAACACAAAGAGTGCGGCGCGCGACACATCCAATCGGTTCTCAGTGGTGACGGTCAAGATGCAACAGACAAATCGGCAGGAAATCAAGAGGGGGTTGGCTGCATCATGCCACTGATCAACGGTCTGATTGAATTGTAAGAAATAGAAGAGAAAGTTGAAGAGAAACACGATTGGGGACAGTAAGTTAGATTAAGGTGTGGTTCCTTTCTTGTAAAGGCACAACGCGTCAGAAACGCGTCAAAAAGTCCAGATTCTTCCGTGAAATTTACAGGACCTCCAAATCGTTGAATGGACTTCGGGTTTCAGTCGCCAGGTCTGGCGACCAGGCGTCCATTTCCGAATAACCAGCCACATCACTCAATTTTCAACCGGAGCCTTCCACGGGCCAAAATATACCGGCAGGTAAGGCAGAGGCCGGGCTTTTCTCCCAACCTGGACCTGCACGCACTGGATTGTATTTGGCTTCAAGTTGGCTTACCCTGCTCCAACATTGGTCACCTGCTGCACCTGAACCATCATTCGGAGCCGGCCTATGAAAGCCTCACAACTTATCTCGCGGACCTTGCTGTGGGTCCTCACGGCCTGTGCCATGGTTTCGATTGGCACCAAAGCCGTGTATTCAACCAGAACCACGTTTTCGTGGGCTTCCCCTGGATTTCATGAAGAGTTTCGACCCACCGAAGGAAAAATTCTGGTGGCGAAAGTCATGCCCAAAACGCCTGCCGCCTATGTGGGACTGGAATCAGGCGATGAGATTTTGGCGCAGACGGGAAAACCGTTCACCAGTTTTACCGAATACAGCCAGTTTCGAAGGCAGTCCCAACACCGGGGTGTGCTTCCGTTAATGATCCGCAAACCAACTGGCAAACTGACCTCGTGTCTGATTGATCTCCCAACCACCACGTTTGAAGGTTTTCTTTCATATCAGTTTGGCTTTTATCTGGTGCTGCTGATTATCCCCGTCCTGTGCACCATCATCGGGCTTGGCGTGTGCTGGCTGCGGTGGGAAGACAAGACCGCACGAATGGGAGGGTTATTTTTTGTCTGTGCGGCTTCCCTGTTTGGAATGAATACACTGCTGGTTCCAGATGGTCTCCGTGAGTTTTACCTGCTCTATAACGGGATCGCCATGTGGCTTTCAGGCTATCTGTGCTTTCATTTTTTTTCCGAATTCCCAACCCCGACCGCCCTCTCGCGCGAATACCGTTGGGTTCGCCATCTGTATCTGTTGTTCACCCTGGGTATGCTGAGTTTCTCAGTCGTCACCGATCTGGCAGCCCAGTATTCTTTTTCTCTCGCCCGTGAACTCACCCAGTATGCGTTTGCGTCATTCGAACAAATTCAGGGACCAGTTCTGCTGCTTGGCTTTTTGGGGTCGCCGCTCACGGCACTCCCTGGAATTCGTGGCGTCTGGATGGCTGACCAGGAGCGACGGTTTCGCGTCCTCTGGCTTGGAATCGCGGTTGGGTGCGGCCCCTTGCTGGCGTTGTTTCTGGTGGATCTGGTGGTGCATCATGAAATGACGCTGCGGAATTTCCCTCACTGGTTGACGCTGATCGCCGTGGCGCTGTATGCCGTTTTTCCGTTGACGTTTGGGTACACGATTGTCAAACACCGGGTGCTTGGCGTCCGGCAAATTCTGCGGCGGAGCATCCAGTACGCCTTTTTGTCGAAAAGCTACTGGATTCTTGAACTGGTCCTGCTGGTGCTGATTCTGAGGTACCCGGTCACGGATACCAGTCAGTACCTTTTCACCACCTTTGAAATCTCCCCCTCCCCCATGATGTGGCGGGGTATTTATTACTGTCTGGCTGGAATTGGGTTGTTTAGTATGTGGCAGGTCAACCCGCACCTCCAGGCGTTGATTGACCGGGCATTTTTCCGCGATGCCTATAATGCCCAACAGGTATTGACCGAGTTGAGTCGGTCGGTCCGCAACTTTACGGATGCCGTTGAAGTCTTGCAGCGAGTTGGGTCTCAAATCAATGCCGCACTTCATGTCAATCGAGTTGCCTTTTTTGTGCATCAGACTTTTTTACAGGCCAAACCGCAGTCGGATCCAATTCAAGAAGGAATGCCAGGCTTTGTCTGCCGCTTTGAAATGGGCTCAGTGGGTGGGAGTGACCCAGACCTCCAACTTCCAACTTGGTCACCGATCCTTCAAAAGTTAAGCAAAGATCCTGTACCGCTCGACATTTATTTTGCCGATCCTGATTCCTGGACCGAAGAACTCGACCGGGATCCAGAGGGAAGTTACATTGCCCGGCACCTTGAACAGAACCTGTTTGAAACCCTTAACACCAGCCTGATCGTCCCCCTCGCCACCAAGGAGGGAGTGCTGGGCTTGATGTCGCTTGGGCCAAAGCTTTCTGAAGAACCCTATACCAAAGAAGATAAATCCCTCTTGATGGCCGTGGCCGAAGCAACCGCGCTCCGACTTGAAAACGCCCGACTCATTGCCCTGGCCACGGAAGAAGCCAAACTCAAACGCGAACTTGAAATCGCCCGCCACCTGCAACAAAGCCTGTTACCGTCAGGTGATCCGGTGTTTCCAGATCTCCAACTGGCCAGTTTTTCAACCACGGCCCAGGAAGTTGGCGGTGACTATTATGACTACTTTGTCTTGAATCAAACCGAACTGGCAATTGCGATTGGGGATGTCACCGGACATGGCGTTTCCTCGGGATTGTTGATGGCGCTGGCCAAAGGCGGGCTGTTAAATCAGGTGTCAGTTGATGCCTCGCCCTCCGCAGTCATTGCCGCCATGAACACGTTGATTTGCATCACGAGCAACAAACGCAACCTGATGACCTTTGCCTATGCCGTGCTCAATGTCGAAACCTGGCAACTCCAGTTTGCCAATGCCGGACATCCCTTCCCCTTTCACTACAGCGCCAGTACCCGGTCGGTGAGAATGATCGAAAGCACGGCTTATCCACTCGGCGTGCGTCCGCAGTCGTGTTATGAGATGAAACAGGCCGAACTCGCTCCTGGAGACACGATTGTGTTCTATAGCGACGGGCTGGTTGAAGCCCGCGATTCCCAGAGCCAAGTCTTTGGGTATGATGGGCTTGAAAAGGTAATTTCCACTCATTCCAACCTGGATGCACATCACCTGCGGGACCGGATTTTTGACGCGGTGCGGAGCTTTTCCGACGGACATTCGATGGATGACGACATTACGCTGGTGATTTTGAAGCGAGCCCTAACTTGAGGGCTTGGGGCTAAGGGAGCGTTAAAAAATAAGTTCCTGGGGCGCGTTCCACCACGTCCAGGTTTTGGTCTTGCACCGCGAAGCGTTGCAGTTCGGATAGCCGGTCGGTTGGCCGCTTTGGGCCTACCACCGGATCCAAAGGCCACCCCTTGTTGCTCCCCCGCTTCGCCCGCGCCCCTGCGGGGCGCGGGCGAAGCGGGGGAGCACTGGAGAGAACGAACCTGTTTGAAGATTCGCAAGCTCAAGGCTGAAGAAAACGGGTTTCATACCCTGAGCCCGTCTTCTTCAGCCCTCAGCCCTTAGCCCCAAGCCCGATGTTCTTCAGCCCTAATTCTTATGAACATTCTGATTGCCCCGAATGCGTTTAAGGGAACTTTGACAGCACTCGAAGCAGCTCAAGCCATGCAACGCGGTGTAACCCAAAGTTTGCCTGAAGCTGAGTGTTCGGTATTTCCAATGGCGGATGGCGGATCGGGTACGATTGACGCACTGCTGGCAATTCATGGTGGTACCAGAATTCAAGCCATGGTTTCTGGACCGTTGGGAAATCCAGTGCAGGCCGAATTTGCAGTGCTTGGTGACCACCAAACGGCAGTGGTTGAAATGGCCCAGGCTTCTGGATTGAAACTTGTGCCGGAGTCGGACCGAGATCCATTTCGAACCACCAGTTTTGGAACTGGGGAATTATTGCTGCGAGCGGTTGAGATCGGGGCCAGCACCATCATTTTGGGAATTGGAGACACCGCCACGATTGACGGAGGTGCCGGATTGCTGCAAGCGCTTGGCGTTTCACTAACCGATGCTCAAGGTCAGGAATTACCTCCAGGCAATACACCGCTGGCAGCTCTTTCATATATCAAGTTGGATAAACTGGATTCACGATTGCGGCATATTCCGTTGTTGATTGCCTGTGATGTGCAGCATCAATTGTCTGGCCCACAGGGTGCAGTGTATGTCTTTGGTCCGCAAAAAGGCGCTCGGCCTCAAGACCTGCCAGTTTTGGAGGCCAATCTCACCCGGCTGGCCGATCACCTGGAACGGGCAACCGGCAAGCCTTATCGAAATCTACCAGGAAGTGGCGCCGCAGGCGGTATCGGAGGCACTCTGGTCTCAGTCCTGGATGCCAGACTTGTTTCAGGAAGCAGCTTGTTGATTAAAAGTCGTTTGTTTCAAGACGCCCTCTCTCACGCCGACCTGGTTTTGACCGGAGAAGGCAGCCTCGATCAGCAATCCCTGGCCGGAAAAGGGCCCTGGGCCGTGGCTCAGGCCGCCAAAGCTCAGCAGGTTCCGGTTTACACCTTCGTTGGTCGCTGCCAGATCCCGGCTGAAACCGCGCAGGCCGCCGGTTTTACCCGTGTAATCGAACTTCCGCAGCCGGATTCATTTGAATGTCCGGGGCCAACTCTGGAACAGGCCGTTGCACAGACAATGATTTTGAAAATTAAAAAGTTGTGAAAAACGTGGCTGAAAAAAATCAAGCGCTTCCTGGAAAAATGCTTGACGACTCGATCACGCTTCGTTTACCGTGGGTTTCGGAGAGTTTATTTTTGGGCCATCTGCACAATCGTCGGGTTTTTGCCCCGGCTGCCCAGCTTGCTTTGCAAGTTGGTTATTTTGTTTTCAACAAGGACGCTTCGCCAGTTTAGAGTTCTGTTTTCAGACGACTAAAGCTCAGGTTCCGCCTTCAGGCAGATATTGCTCAGAGTTCCGCCTTCAGGCAGATCTTTCATTTCCTTGTTGTTGCCGGGTTGCTCCAAAACCAAAATCAAGTCGTTGGAATCATGTATGAATACTTCACGTCGCCTTCTGTTTCTGGCATTTTTCCTGATTTCTGGAATTTTGTTCACTGTGTCACAGGCATCACTGGTTGAGCCACGGATTGCGCTCGCGACACTCGCTTCACCCGAGGCTTTCACTCTGTCACCCTCTGCGAGGATTCAAGCGGCTGATTTTCTTCATTCTCCATTCTTCATTCTCAATTCTGCAGAGGACCGGGCAATTTCTCGGCGCGCCCCGTCAATCAATGGCCGACTGGAAGGCAGTCTCCAGCAATTGACGCCAGAAAACGTGACCTTAAACGGTGGCGCGACGATCACCGAAAAGCTCTATGTGCCGGGAACTCCAACGGTGCGCCGCAATGGTAACCCGAATTTTGGCGGCGTGATTGAAGGCAGCGGAAGCGCGATTCCGACCAGTTATCAGGTCACGCTCAATGGCAATGCGACCCTGGGGAATCTGGTCAATCGAACGAATCCCGTTGCGTTGACGCCAGTTGCCGCACCTCCAACCCCAACCGGAACGCGGGATGTCAGTTTGAACAATCCCAATGACCAGATCGGAGACTTTGCGACGCTCCGCAATTTGACTTTGAACGGCAATGCCGGAACACGTTCTGTTCCAGCCGGAACCTATGGGAATTTCACCGTCAACGGCAGCA
>JACQXX010000035.1 GCA_016208495.1 Acidobacteriota bacterium
ATGAGATTGACCATAAAATTGGTTGGGCTACGGTGACGGGAATGCTCGATTTGAGATTGGTTTTTGAGTTGATCATTGACGGATTCAATCACAGCCCGTTTGCGCAACAGAATTTTGTCAAACATCGGCATCAACGCCCGGCATTCTTTCCTGGACTTTTTGACGCGGGTGATAAGTTGTAACCCCCGCTCAAAGAGTTCGACAAACAACGGATGAGACACATACCCCCGATCCCCAAACAATTTCCCGATCAGCCTCTGGGTCAAATCCGGAACTGGAGCTCGATCATCGATATTGCCTGGGGTGATTTTGAGAGCCAGGATCTCACCCGTATCATTGACCACCAGATGGAGTTTGAACCCGTAAAACCAACCCATACTGGTCTTTCCACGTTTGGCCAACCCGGCGAAGACCTGATTGGAAGCAATCCGTCGGTTATGACACACCGCAATCGCCGTCGAATCAATAAAGGCAATTCCGGTCATCTGTCCTTTGCGGGTATTGAGAAAACAGGTCAGCGGAACAAAGGCCGACGCCATCAACTCCACAAATCGAGCATAACTCACCAGGTGTGGGAACTCACGCTGGTGATGGGGGACAACCTGTTTGGTATAAAAATCTTTGAAGGTTCGATACCCGGATTGGTGAAACCGCACGATGATCGTCATGACTTCACTCAAGCTCAAGTTGCTCGCCCGCTGACGTTGTTTCACCCCGTTGGCCAACAACATTTGATTCCACTGCGGTTCAAATTCTTGACAAAAATCATCAATCGCGCAAAAAAGATCTATCAACATCATACCAACACTCTCCTTTTTGGTGTCCACCACCGAATTTTCATTTTGTAAATGATACCAAAAATGAGAGTTGTTGGTTATTTTTTCGTTTTTCTTACGTCGAACTCACGTTACAAGCCCTCAGCCCTGGTTTTTTCAGCCCTGAACCGTCATTTGCCAGATCGCTTCAGCCGCCCGTCCAGCCGCACCACCATCTCCCAACCGGTGCCGAATTTCAGTATAGCAGGCCCGCAACCGGGCTTGCTCGGCGCTATCTTCAAGCAAGCGAAGAACCTCCGTAACAATATTTTCCGGTGTCACGGCTTGCTGAATCAATTCGGTAACGCATTTTTCACCCATCACAAAGTTGACCAATCCATAGTATGGCAAATTGGCCACCCGCCGAAGCCAGAGTTCGGTCAAGCGTGAAACCCGCCCCAAAATGATCATAGGTGTCCCAATCAGTGCTGTTTCCAGGGTGGCGGTTCCGGAGGCAACCACAGCCGCCTCGGCAATGTGGGTCAACTCATAGGACATTCCCTGCCGCCAGGTGAGAGGAACTCGATACCGTTGCAAGTAGGGAACCAGGTCCGCTGGTTGAAGCGAACGGGCCAGTGGCAATACAAAATGGAGTTGTGGGTTGTGTTGTGCCAGCCGTTCAGCCGCCACCAGCATCGGTTCTAAATACATTTTCAGTTCCGACCGTCGGCTTCCGGGCAAGAGCGCCACAACTCGCTGGCCTTCAGTAAGGCCAAGCTCCTGGCGCACTTCAAGTTGTGGATGGGTTATCCGGACTCGATCCACCAACGGATGACCGACAAACGTGACCTCCATGTCATATTTTCGATAAAACTCAACTTCAAATGGAAAAAGCACAAGCATCCGGTCAACGACGTGCTTAAAGGTATGCACCCGCTGTTCGCGCCAGGCCCAGAGCTGGGGGCTGATATACCAGACAATGGGAATTCCCCGTTGCTTGATTTTTTTCGCCAGCCGCAGATTGAAATCCGGAAAATCAACCAGCACGGCCAGGGTCGGATGTTCCTGGTCCAGTGACCGAACCAGACTTTGAAACGTGGTCCAAATTTGAGGCAAATGGCGAACCACCTCAACCAGGCCAATCACGCTCACTGGTTCCATCGGCAATAAGGGTGAAAGGCCAAGCTCACGAAGGGCACCACCGCCCATTCCATAAAAATGAGGCGGGGCCGTTGAGGCACAGGCTGACAGGTGGTTCAGGTGGTTCACAACATCAGCCGCGTGCATATCACCCGAGGCTTCGCCAGCCACCATGAGAATTTTGGAGTGCGGAGCGTTGCCGAAATTACTCATGAGCGGCTGTTTTCTGGAGCAATCCAGTGGTTGAATGGTCCTTGGGATCGCCAACTATCGCCACTTGCCCGCCATACCCGCGGACAAATTCGCGTTCCGGCACGGTTTCAGTCGTGTAATCGGTCCCTTTGGCGTGGATATCAGGCCGTAAGGCTTCCAGGAGCGGGTGGACCGTGAGCGTATCAAAAATCGTCACGAAATCCACACAGGCCAGGGCAGCCAGGATTTCAGCCCGCTCGATATCCGGCATCACTGGACGCCCGGCGCCTTTGAGTTGACGCACGGCGCTGTCACCGTTCACGCCGACCACCAGGATTCCGCCCAGGGCTTTGGCGCCTTGCAAATATCGAATGTGGCCGACGTGAATCAAATCAAAGCATCCATTGGCCAGGATAATTTGATGCCCTTGAGCCCGCAGGGCCACAGCCTGGGGAATCAGTTCATCCACGGAAATGAGTTTTTTGATGGGTTGAGAAGTCTCTGACACTGGGAATCTCCAAAAATATGTGGACGGCACGCCCTCACATTCCATATGGTGTAACGTGCAACCGAAACCGGTTATGCCCTGATCTGCTTGACACCTGAACGATCAGGACATATTCATTTAATACACTGTTTTCTGGTCTTTCTGAAAGCCGGCAGCTCTCATTTACCGTCAAAGGCGCTTTCAGGCACGGGAATTGTATACAAAATTGGGAGATCTCGGTTGAACAGTGAGGATGCCATGACACAACGACGAATTTACTTAGCTTTGATCAATATGCTGCTCCTGGGCACTCTGGTGACCCTTCCCTCTCCCCAGGTTTGGGCCGCTCAACCTCAGGAACAAGTGACCATTTCATTTCAGAACAAGGATAAAGACAAAGACAAAGATAAAAATAACAAACCAGAGAAAGCGCCAAAACAAAATTTCGACAATCAGGATATGCTAAAACAACCTCGGTTCATCCAAAAAGTCCCGAAACAGAACCCAGAACCAAATCCTCCCCCGAAGAACGATCCCCCCAAGGATAAGAAAAAAGGGTAGGACCACACAACCAACCGATTCCCAGCTACCGGGCAACGTCAATTCCAGGCGTTGCCCGGTTTGCTTTTCGTTGATACACAACCCACTCCCTCACTCGGTGCTCCAGGTGCCCTTTTATGAGCAGCCGCTTGTTTTCTGACCAGTTCCACCATAGCCCCCGAATTGAATTATGCTTGACAGCATAAAAAGCTTCTTGTACTCTCGGCAGGTCTTTGTGAAGTACCATTTCTTCCAACAGTTTTGTTCGTAAGGTAGTCCCGATTTGTCCCCCTCCATAAGCACGCAGAAATGAACCGCTTGTTCAGGCAATAAATTTGCTTGAAGAGCGGTCTTTTTGTTTTTTTGCCCTGGAAGATCAGGTCGGGAATCCACACCTGAGTCGTTTTCAGTTGTATGCAGTTACCTCCCAAGCAATCTGCACTTCGACTGGGCCTGAAACCAACAGGCTGGTGGGAGAACCCTGTCTTTACATCGACATATCTTGAAACCTAAAATAATTGATTTACCTACGTTTAGGAGGAAGTGTTACACAATGCGTACCAGAGGAAAAGTGAAATGGTTCAATAACAGCAAGGGCTATGGATTCATCGAACAGCCAAGTGGAAGCGACGTGTTCGTCCACTATTCGGCCATTCAAGAAGATGGCTATAAGTCGCTTGTTGAAGGCCAGATGGTTGAGTTTGAAATCACAGAAGGACCAAAAGGGCCACAGGCTGAAAACGTGATCAAACTCTAATTTTTCATTTGGTTTGTATACCAATTTTTTCCTTTTTGCGTACCCCTCCAAACCTATTTTGAGGGGTACTTTCATTTTTAGCGAACGATTGTTTTTTTTCTTTAATGTGGCCGATTTTTGTTACTTTTCTTTGAACTGTTCATGTTTGAATTGTTCAAACAGCGGCTTTAACCGGTTGCGCTGGTATTTGCCGGTTGAGGTCACCGGGATTTCAGTTCCCCAGACAACGACTTTCGGTGATTTGTGAAACGGCAAGTGCTGGCGCGCTGCGGCCAGCACGGTTGCTTCGTCCAGCGTCACACCCTCTTGAAGCACCACATAGGCACCCACCTCTTCACCATACCAGAAATTTTCAAACCCCACAGCCAGCCCACATTTCACGCCGGGGATTTGATTTAACACCTCATCAATTTCAAAGGGAGATAAATTGATTCCTCCCCGGATGATCAATTCTTTGATGCGTCCAGTGATGAAGAAAAAGACCCGCCCCTGCTCATCAATGGCTGAAAATCCCTCATCCCCACTGCGGAACCAGCCATGGGTAAAAGCAGCTTCGTTGGCATCCGGGCGGTTGAAATACCCTTCCATCACGGTCGGACCACAAATGACGATTTCACCTCGGGTGCCGTGGGGGACCAGATTGCCATTTGGATCATGAATTGCCATTTCACACCCTGGCAGTGCCACTCCGATTGAAGGAAACCCGAAATCACGCATCCAGTGCTGATGTTGTTCAGAAGTCAGTTCGACGGGGAGCATTGACGAATAACAGGTGGTTTCGCTGAGCCCATACCCGTGCAGAATGCGGACTCCAAATGTATCTTCAAATGCCTTACCGAGTTCAACCGTGAGCGGTCCAGCACCGCAAATAATGTGTGCCAGTGAACGCACTTTTTCAGGCTTAAAGAATTCTGGCCGTTCCAATAAAAACGCCAGCAAGGTGGGCACGACACTCACGACTCGCACCTGCTCTTTGGCAATGCGCTCCCAAAAATGGTCAGTATGAAATCTGGCGTTGAGAACCGTTGAGCCTCCAAAATACATCGGCGTCAACAACGTGACCACAAATCCATTGACATGGTGAATCGGCAACACACACATGGTCCGGTCTTTGGCTTCGAGTTGATTCCAGACCGCCAGTGTGTGGACATCAGCCAGCAGGTTGGATTGCAGGAGCACCACGCCTTTCGGGGCACCGGTGGTTCCGCTGGTGTAGACAATCAACGACTCATCCTGGGCACCTGGGGCTTCAAAATCGCCATCCACTGGCGGTGCAGCCTGCCAGTTCACCACCCCGTCAAACAAGTCGCCGGTCAGTTGAACCACGTGCTCAATCGCCGGAACTTCCAGGGCCAGACTCAAGGCGAGTTCGGTAAATTGATGCAACGCCAAAATGACCCGGGCCTGGGAGTTTTCAACAATGAATTTTCGTCGGTCAGCATCTTCGGTCATATTGACCGGCACCAGGCAAGCGCCCAGATAGAGAGCTGAAAAGTACGCCACCACCGTCTCGGCATGGTTGGCGGCATAGGTTGCCACCCGGTCACCACGCCGAACCCCCAGACTGGTCAACAGCGCGGCACCAGTTCGGACCCGCTTCCCAAAATCACCATAAGTGAGTTCAATCCGATTTCCAGCCGTGTCGTAGCTGATGAGATATACAGCATCTGGAGAATGCGCCACACGATGGTCAAGCATCTTTCGAACGGTTTCAAAATTCACTTCAAGCGGCGGATTGTGACGAAATTGCTGGGCCAGTCGAATTTTTTCGGTAATTGAAGTCATAAGGCGTGAGGGAGTGAAGTGGTGAAATAGTGAAATAGTGAAATAGTGTGTTCAAGGTTGGTTTCTATCCCCTAAACTCTTTGTCTTTCTCTACTTCGCTATTTCACTCAATTATCAATTCCACTGGGCCAGAGCGCGGCGAGCCTGCCCAATATATTCCTGAAGGACTTTGAAATTCTCATCTTCCGGGCATTTGGCGCAATAGAACGTCAAATCGTCAACAGCTTGCGACCAGTTTTCGAGGCGCAAATGGATGACACCTCGATCCCGGTATTCGGTCCACCATTCAGGCTGCACGAGCAGAATCATCTCGATCACCTGAAACATCAGTGGCCAGTTTTCATCATTGAGATAGATGTTTTTCAGATTGGAAAGCATTCGCCCAAGGAGCTGGTGTTTGGTGACAGCCCGCAAATACTCTGGCTTCATCTGAGCCGATGAGCCATAGACCTGCGCCAGTAGTCGCTGACAATCCTCAAAGTGAATGACTTTTCCGTCATGAAATGGATCAAGCAGCACCTGTCCATCCGCCGAGGTATGGCGAACCAGAAAATGTCCCGGCATCCCCACCCCCTCCGCATGCAGGCCCAGGCGATGGGCCACGGCGATAAATATCACCGACAGCGAAATCGGTATTCCAAGCCGCCGCTCCAAGACTTCATTCAAAAAGCTATTCCGGACATCGTAATAATCATTGGTGTTTCCGGTAAAGCCACATTCCACAAACAGATAGCGAGCAACTTCAACAGCCTGGTCAAGTGTTGAAGGCAGGCTGGACAACCGTGGCCGGAGGGTTTCGGCCAGTTGCTCCAGTTTGAGTAAGGAAGGTGCTGGATCCAGATCAGGATCGGCAATGCCTGCAATCTGCACTGCCGCTTGAGCCAGATCCAGTTCGGCCTCTGAAACGCTCACCAGTTTTTTAAATGTGGTGAGGTGCCGTTCAATTTCTGGGTCAACCAACGACTTTTTCATGGTGTCCCTGGCTATTTTGACCCAACGGGCTCACTGTTTTTGTCCGGCAAAACAGTGGCGGATGTCGAATGACGAACGACACCTGTTTCATCAAGATAGAAACAATCGTCACCCGTCCGGTTTTGACCTTCCTTCACGGCTGGAAACGCAACCACCAAATAGCGGGTCAGCTTTCCATCAGCGTCGCGTTCAAGTTTGATTGGACCCAGCAAGTACCCAAACCGAGGGGTTTTTTGCATATTCGCAATGTCACTTGCCAGGAAGCTGGAACCATCTTCCCCAGCTTCGCCGAGCACCGCCAGATTGTCCGTATACTCGCCATTTCCCTTGCCTGATTGATACAGGTTCATGGCCCGGTGCAAATCATGCAACGCAAATCGAGCCGACATGGTATTGCTCATGCGAGCCGTTGCCAGAACCTGAATGGCCAGCATCGAGGGAATCGCCGCCATCGCCCGATTCATCACATCAGCCGGGACAGTCGCGTCCATAAACACGCCCTGATCATCATGTTGCAGGTGAATAAACTGGGCCATTGATGGCACTTGACTTAACAATTCCAGGACTCCTGGAGCGGCTTCTTTTCGAATGCCATCTAACATTGCCTGTTGAAATTTCTCGGAAATGTAGTAACTGAGCATGGTGTTGGCGGGTGCCTTTTGCTTGAGCGCGGCAAACGCAGGGTTTTTCTCCAGCGTTTGACCTGCGACCCGGCTATCAATCACCCACTTCACATCCTGAGCCCGGCCAATGACCAGCATATCCTCGATAAAAGAAATCCCAACTTCCTCAATTTGAATGATTTCAATGTCGTTGTAGTTCTCACGGGTTGGCCCAGGTTTTTTCTCAGCCGTGTCACCCTCCTTCTTCTCTGACGCCGCCAGTTTCAAGAGCTTGTCAACACCTGCTTTCACCATTCCAGGGTTGCTCAATACCATAAAGCCAGCGATTCGGGCATCTTTCGGAAGGTCTGAGGAACCGGGGTTTTTGATCAACTGGCTGACATCGCCGACATTGATAAAAACACCGTGTTCACCACTGAAACCGGCCAGGAATTCATCCCGAATTTTGAATCCGGCCATTGCTTCACTCTGGGCAATCAAAGCATCTGGCGGCGGCTCGTCTTTTTTGCGCGGGAGGGCCCGAACGGCTTCCAGGACTTCGTCATAAAACCGCAGATGATTAAATCCAAACGAAACAAAGAGTTGAGCTGAATCTGGCGCCACCGATGCTCCACGCAACGTCAGGTCCGGGGCGTCAGCCAGAACCGGCAATAAGCCTTTGCCTTTTCGGTCAATTGCGATGTAGAGCCGTTGCCGAAACTCAGTTTCCGTCATGCCGGCAGCCAGTCCGATGCCACCCAGGGACGGCAACCCAAGATAATTTCCGATGTTGCTGAGCGCGACCTCCCCAGTGGACGGTTCTTTTTTGACGGGCTTGCTTCCCTTCTTGACGGTGGATGGTGTTTTAAATGCCTCGATTCCGGCACTAATGAGTTCACCAATGATTTTGGTGTTCATATAGGCAAACAGTGTTTGAGGCGCTCCAACCCGTTGGCGAATCGTAGCAAAATCAGTGCTGGTATTGAGTGCGGCGCCGGTCCGCGGAGCAACCGTCGCGACCACGGATTTCACCATCGGCAACAACCCAAAAGCCAGAACCTTCCCCATCTGCACATAGCCCACCGGCTGTTTTTCGGTATAGGCCGTGATCTTTGTCTTCCCAACCATGACCGTCGTCGGCTTTGCCATACCTTGCTTTTCAGCAAGTCCTGTAAATGCCAGCCGGATTTTATCAGCGCCCTCAATGGTCGGAGGTTCTAAAAACACGACCACTTCCGGCTCAGGGCCGGCGGGTGGTTTGGCACCTGGTTTCGCACCTGTGGGGGCTGGTGGGACAGGCTTTGGAATCCGCACGGCCACGGCAACCCGAGTAGCACGCAGCGTGGCTTTATCAGGCAGACCCAGAACCGTCAGAAAGGATTCATATTGCTGAAGTGGTGCAAATTCAGGCTTGTCCTTGAGCAAATTGCGAATTTCTTCTGACTTTAATATCGCATCCAGGGTATCAATCACACTCTGAAGGTTCGCTAACTCAACAAACACAAACCCATCGGCAGGAACCATCCGCGCCAGAGTGGTTGGGTCGTCAACCGCAGGCGGCAACGTCGCTGTTAATTTATTGGGGGGAGTTTTGGAACGGCGTGGGGCGTTTTGAGCAAACGCAGGAACAACATTGGCAACCATAATGATCAAAACAAGCCAGGTCATCAGGCAACCCTGCAACTTTGATTGGCGCAGGTTCAGCATAAGCCACCTCAGATTTTTGGTTTTTCAGCACACCAGGGATCAATATGAAGGGAGTTGGTGCCCAATCAGAGTCCAGCAATTCGCTGGAATTGAGATGGGCATTGAAGGTTCGTGCTGGGTGTTGGCAATTTGTGAATGCACGATGTTGAGGGACGCAACACCTGGAGCATGATGGCAAAGTGAGTGAACCCATTGAGAGAAAAACAACGCTCTCTCAGGGAGTCGGATGGAAATATCATACCACCAGGGTTCAGGGTTCAGGGTTCAGGGCCAGATACTCCACGTTGAGTGGTACCCGCCAGTTCCCCAGTCTTCATCTTGAGTGGGATCAGTCAACTCATCGCCGAAACCCTGAACCCTGCACCCTGAACCCGATTTCAGTGGGATTTTATTTTCTTCTGGGTCCCTCAGTACCCACCACCTTGTAAGGTGCGGACGATATCGCGGGCACATTCGGCAATCCCGGCGTAATTTCCATTTGCAATGTGACCGGGCTGAAACAGACTTTCCCGAATCCCAACCACGGTGGCGCCGACAGCAAAGTAATCATTGAGTGTTTCAACCGTGATTCCGCCACCGGCCATAAAATTGACGTCGGGGAGCAGTTCGTGCAACTGCTTGACATAGGCGGCGCCGCCCAGCAAACCGACTGGGAAAATATTGACCAGTGGGACGCCAAACGAGACTGCCGAAATGATTTCAGTCGGTGTGGCCGCTCCTGGAATCGCAAACACATTATGGGAGCAGCAAAATTCGATCAATGAGGCGTTCGTATGAGGCGCGGTAATAAATTGGGCATTGGCCTTGATGACTCGATCCGCCATCTCCACGTTGGTGATGGTACCGCCGCCAATCAAAACCCGCTCGCCAAATTTGCGTCGCAGATCAGCAATCACCCGAATGGCGCCAGGGGCCTGATATGGGACTTCAATAATTTTAATGCCTCCCATAATCGCAGCTTCAGCCGCTTTGAGCGCCAGATCAGCCGAGGTGGCTTGCAAGATTCCGACCACCCGGTGTTGTCGAAAGAATGCCAGTTGCTGCTCAAATAATGGGTTCATAACCGGGAGAGGTGAACGGAATTGGGGTTGGTAACCTATGACTGGTGACTGGTGACTGGTGACTGGTGACTGGTTCTTCTTCGAAAGTATTGATTGCTAACCACTAACCACCAACCACCAACCACCAACCACTCTTTGGTTCTTGGTTCCCCCGAAGGTATTGGCTCCAAAGTACCAAGCACCAGATACTTTACAAGCCAGTCTACCCACGCAAAATAACGCGCGCTGGGGCGCCATCGCTATCCTGAATTTTCATTGGGAGACAAATCAGCTCATATTCACCGGCGTCAACTTCGCTTAAATTGAGCCCTTCAATAATTACCACGCCGTTTGAGAGCAATTCCAGATGGGTTGGAAACGAGGTGGAGCCAAATTTTTCAATCGAAAGATAATCAATTCCAACCAGTTTGATTCCATTCTCAACCAGCTTCCGGGCGGCACCAGGGGTAACGTGAACATATTCCTGGACAAAAGTATTGCGGCTCCAGAGGTAGGAATTTCGGGTTTTAAAAATCACCCGCACGTGATCATCCAGATCGACTTCCGAGAGGACTTCCTCATCAATCCGAGGCGCCGTGATTTCAACAATCCGGGTGCGACCAATCAATAAATTGAGTGGGATTTCACCGACTTTCCGTCCTGAATCCACAAAATGAAACGGTGCATCAATATGAGTGCCGGTATGGGTGCCCATTCCACAATATGAAACGTTGGCTGGATCACCGTTTGCGATTCGTTGACGGGCCTCAAAAACGACTGGAGGATCGCCTGGGTAAACTGGCATGTGAGGAGTGATCGGAATAGATATGTCGTAGATTTTCATAGATTTACCAGCATGCGTAGGCTCAGCGGAGAGCACGATAGTAACGTTTCGCCTGCAGGTTGTCAAATCCCACCTTGGCCGCCGGGTTGGAGAACTGAAGGATATTGGGCGGCATGCCACGACCACCCCAGCCCCTCAATTTCTCGTGCCAGATCGGCGTTAGCAACAGGCTGAACGCCATCCGGGAACTGGCTTTCGCGTTTTTTCATTTGCAATTTCGACGATTTTGTGGTTTTTGAAGGGTTTCAATTCAGCACCCTCCCTACGTCGGTGCTTCTGACTTCGAATCCTTTCGACTTCATTCTTTTTAGGGATTTTCCGTCATATGTATCCATACCGAAATATCTTATTCTGCACTGATTTTTCCCCACTTTCCCGCAGCATGCTGAAATATGCGGCTGCCTTTGCCCGGGCCCACAACGCCCGGTTGTACATCCACAACGTCCAGGAAGGGACACTCCCTCCCCAGGCGCTCCGGCTTTCAGAACGTGCCCTGTCTGAACATGGATATGAATGGCTGATTGCCGTTCGTCATGAACTTGAAGAAATTGGCCAACACGAAGTGGTGAAAGGTCTGGATGTCCACCTCCTGTTGACCGAAGGCAACCCGGCAGACGAAATCGCCCGGGTCGCGATAGAACATCAAATTGATCTGGTCACCATTGCCACCCAAAATCGCAGCACGCTGGGACGCGCCATGGTCGGCTCGACCTGTGTCGCGATTCTGGAAAAGATCAAATGTCCCGTGCTTGTGTCACGACAACCCGCTCACGACTTTGTCTTTTATCGCGGCTCAGAAACAACGATTGCCCTCAACCGGATTCTCTTTGCCACCGATTTCTCAGACGATGATGCCGCCGCCAAAGCCGTGGCCATCAATCTGGCTCGCGAACACCATAGCCGCCTGATCTTTACTCATGCCCTGGGTGTGTTTCTCAACTATGTCCGGGCGGTTACCACGATTGGTACCGAAGACATTGAGTCCCATGTCCGCAAAGAAGCCACTGGGAAACTGGCTGCACTCCAGGCCGAAGCCGAAGGCATTGAATCCAAAACGGTTCTGGGTGAAGGCCGAACTTACTCTGAAGTGTTGCGGATTGCCAAGGAGTCAGACGTTGATCTGATTGTGGTCGGCACTGGAAATCGTCAAACCGGCAACGTGCTCGGGCGCAATACCGAACGCATCATGCGTGATGCCAATTGCCCCGTGCTGATCGTGCCAAGCTAAGTCCTTCGGTAGCGAGTAGCGAGTAGCGAGTAGTCAAACTTATCTGGATTGCTCTGTTTTTTAATTACTGTCTCCCGTTGAATTGGAAACGACTCGCTACTCACTATTCGCTACTCGTTATTCTTTCTCATGAGTACTCCCGCAAAATCTTCTGTTCACCCCACCCCGGAAGCCACTTTGTCTTCATCCATCAAATCGCCAACTGGTTCCGCTTCTGATACAGCCACTTCGGCTGGACGCGGTGCTATCTATATCACGCTGGCCAAGTTCTATTTCATCTTTACCGGATATGCGATCATTTTCACCCTGCCTCGGCTTCTGACCAAGGAGCAGTATGGCGAATATGCCGTTGTCACGTCGTTTGTCTCAATCATCAATGCCGTCATCATCACCGGCACCCAGCAAGCGGTTTCAAAGTTTGTTTCAGAAAACCCGGCGGCGGCGGAAAGACTCAGGTCACGGGCATTAGGGGTTCAGGGAATCCTCGGAACCCTTACCGTCCTGGTGTATGTGCTGCTGACGCCGTATCTGGCGACTCAGTTCTGGAATGATGCCTCGCTCATCACGCCGCTGCGAGTTTCAGCACTGATCACCCTGTGTTATGCCTTTTATGCAGTTTACATGGGGTATCTCAATGGAAAGAAAGAGTTTTTCTGGCAAGCAACGCTTGATACCTCCTACTCGACCTTCAAAATGCTGGCCATTATTGCCTGTGCGCTGATCTTTCGGAGTGTGACTGGTGCCGTGGGGGGCTTTGCACTGGGGGCCTTTCTCGTTTTGATTTTAGCCATTGGACTGGCTGGCCGTGGGCGATCAACCATTGCACCACATGTCGAACTTGGGACCTACCTGACATTTCAGTTGCCGTTGCTGGCATTCGTTTTGTGCAACAACCTGTTGCAAAAAGTAGATATTGCCTTCCTGAAAGCCTTTTCCTCAGCCGATCCCACCATTGCCAGCGCCAATGCCGGCGATTATGGCGCGCTAATCAACATTGCCAACATCACCTATCAGGCAGTGATTTCAGTCACGTTTGTGGTCTTTCCGCTTATTTCCAAAGCTTCATTTGAAAAAGAAACCGGAGAAGTCCAAACCTACATCCGCCAGACCATGCGGGTGGCATTGCTGGTCATGGCACTGCTGGCAACCGTTTTTTCGTCCAATGCGGCGGATTCGCTTGGGTTGTTATATCCGAAGATTTATCTCAGTGGGGCTGGGGCACTGCAAATCGTGGCGTTTGGAATGTTGAGTTTCGGCTTGATTTCAGTTCTGACCACGATCATCACAGGGAGTGGACATCCCTGGATTTCACTCCTGATTGGCGCCTTTACGCTCGTGGCCAATGTGGTGCTGAACTACAAATTGATTCCGGTGTATGGGTTGCGAGGGGCAGCCATCGGAACCACCATTTCCATGACGGTTGGTGCCCTTCTGGCTTGCGGGTACGTTCTCTTCTCCTTCAAAGCCCTTATCTCCCCTCTGACCCTGGGACGGATTGTGCTGGCATCAGCCGTGATTTATGGACTCCATCTGATTCCACTGACTGGGATTCTGGTGGTCGTGAAAATGACGATTCAAGGGCTGGTCTACCTGATGATTCTGATTATTACCCGAGAGCTTGGCGCCCAGGAGCTTCGGTTGATTCAAAAAATCTTCCACCTGACCAGATGACATCTGACAAGGTGACAAGGTGACAGGGTGACAAAATGACAAGGTGACAAAATGACAAGGTGACAGGATTGAAAATAAACAAGTTTGGGGACTGTCCAAATTTTTCTGTAACCAGTTAATTTAACCTGGAAAAACCAGGTGATTAGCTCTTTCTTTAGTCACTAAATATTGAATATAAACAGTTTATCTAAACTTAAAAACGAGCTAAAAATTCAGTTTAGCCATTTACACAAAAAACCAAAAAGTCTCCATTTTGTCACCCGGTCACCCTGTCACCCTGTCACCCTGTCACCCTGTCACCTTGTCACCCTGTCACCCTGTCACCTTATCATTCTGTCATCTGATCACCTTGTCAAATGGTCACTTTGTCATTTGGGTAATTGGTGTATACTGGGCAACAATCCTGGTTACCGATTTCTATCAGCACAAATCATCTCATTCCACATTCTGGATCAGATTCCATGAGGCTTCAGTTCTCCTCGGATTTCCGAAAAATTTTCGGTGAATATCTCCCTGCCCAGGCAATTGATGTGCAGGTATTGCGCCATGCGCTGGAGACGGTTCGAGTTTGTCGCAATCTGTGGGGGCTGACCCCACCTTGTTTTTGGGTTGCGTCACCTCCCGAACATTGGGAGAAATGGAATCGAGCCCTGGCTGAATTTGAACTGACTCAGGTGCATGAACTACTGTTTACCGCCACTCAAAAAGTACACCCTTTTTGGGTGTATCTTTTTTTGGACGCTCAGTTTTCCTGCTGCATTGCGGCTGAAAGCCTTCCCTCCTCAGGGCCTGATCAGGCGCCGAGACTGGTGGGAAGTATCAGTTTTGACCCACACATTGTTGAAAAAACAGCTCAGTCGCTCCTGCTGCACCAATCTCAGAAAATCCAGCGCCTGCTGCGTGAGGCATTGCACAATCCTCACCTTGATAAAATCACTCGCCAGATTCACCGGGCGGAAGCCACTGAGCGTTTTGCATCATTGCTCACTCAAACCCAGGTTCAGCAGGTACCAGTTCCGACCAGTATTTCCGCGACGGTTTCTCTATCTTACCTTGAAGAATTAATTGGTATTTTGAGTGATTCAGCATCGGGTCAGGCTGGTGCGGCGTTGCTTCATCGAGTGGTCAATGCCATTGCACACCTGACAGATTACCGGCTGGTGCTTGTCTCTTTGTTTAAAGAAGAGTTTCCCTATCGTGATTTGGTGGGATGTGACGCCATTCCGGCTGAAATTCTGGAGCGTATCCACCAGATTCCATTTCCACAGGATGAATTCCGACAATTGCTTCATCTGGGTGAACCAATCCAGGTTGGCATGCTTGGTCAGGCACTCTACTTTCCACCCAGGCTCCATCATGTTTTAGAGCGTGAAAATCTTTATAAAAGCCCTGAGTCTTACACCGGAGGCCAGGGGAAGTGGAATAAAAACGATGAACTGTTTGTCCCGATTGTAAGTCAGGATGGTGAATATCTGGGGGTGATGTCCCTCGATGATCCACGATCCGGTCTGGCCCCGACTGAACAAAGCGTGTTACCAGTGATTGCCTTTGCCCGGCAAATTTCCCTGATTCTGGAGCGCCACCGGGTCGAACAAGAAATGGAAGGCATGCTGATTCAGCTTTCGGTCAACAACAGTGAGTTGGCTGGATTGAATCTGGTGCTTGAAACCACCAGCCGTTCCATGGACCGGCACGGGGTGTTGGAGGGGGCGCTCAAAATCCTCGACGTGGTTGACCTCGAAGCCGCCGCCATCTTGACGCTTGATGAAACACGCGAACAGCTACGACTCGAACATGTCAGCAATGTTCCCGATTCACTCTGCCGCTTGATGTATGACTTTGGGATTGAATGTTTTACAGTGGGATTGAAAACCACTCGTGGCGAATTGGAAATCCACGACCTTGAAACCATCCATACCTCACTTCCCCATCTCAAGCAAACACTCCACCGGGAACAAATCCAAACCCTGGTCAGTGTTCCACTTTCGGGCCGAAATGGTGTGCTGGGCGTGATGGTCTTATGGTCGCACGAAAAACGGAGTTTCTCCGCCCCGGATTGCCGCTTATTGGCCAACGTTGGAAAACAGGTGGGACTGGCCCTTGAAACAACCCAGTTGTTTGAGCATTCGCATCGGTTGGCCACCCAAATGAGTGCGTTGTTTGAAGTTGGCAAAAGCATCACTTCACATCTGGCGCTCAAACCGTTGCTGGATTCAGTGACCCAGAATGCCGCCACGCTTTTAAATGCCGATCAGGTCTCGGTGGCGCTCCTTGACGATTCTCATGCGGTGACGGAGTTAACCAAGTGGATTCGCCCGATCCCGCCAGGGCTGATGGTTATTAATTCCGATACACCTCCGGGCACACCACCGCCAACAGATAAAACACCGCCGAATGGAATTCTGCTCAGCCTGCCCATCCGCACCACTCATCCTGAAACGGGTGAGGCACGACAAATTGGTATGTTTCATGTTGGTCGAAATTCACCCCGCCAGCCATTTTCTCAGATTGAAATTGAAATGCTCAACAACCTCACGACCCACGTCTCAATCGCGGTCGAGAACGCGCGAGCCTTTGAAGCTGAGCACAAACGCAGCAAACAATTCCGGTTGATCAATACTTTTTTGCGTGAAATCAGTGCCATCCTTGACTCTGAGAAAATGCTGAAACGGGCCGCGCAAGTTATTTGTGACAATTTCGGGTACGTGCATGTCTCAGTACATCTCTATCATCTGGAAGCGCAACTGGTCATGGTTCGAGCCGTGGTTGGCAACCAGGTGGCGGTTGGGTGGAATATTGGGGACGTTTTGCCCTGTACCCAGGGCATTCTCCACCGGGCGATCCAAACCAAACAAACCGTCAAAATTGATGACGTGCGGAAAGTAAAGGATGATCTGGTCAGCATTCCCGAAGCCCGTTCGCGACTGGCAATTCCGATTCTGCGTGGGAATGAAGTCATCGGCGTGTTGCTGCTTGAACATTCCGACCCAGGTCATTTTGACCGAAGTGATGTGATTACGGCTGAAATTCTGGCCGATGGAATCGGAGTGGCACTGCGTAAGACCGAACTCTACAACGAGGTCATGCTGGCCAACACCCAGCTTCAGGAGATGATTCGGGTCAAGGATGATCTGGTTTCGATGGTTGCCCATGATTTCCGCTCGCCGCTTACCACAATCCAGGCGTATAGCGAGGTCTTGTCCGATCAAACGGAAGACTCCAGCACCAAACGCTATTTGCAGATTATCAACCAGCAGTCACGCCATCTGGCCCGGCTGGCCAATGACACGCTGACGATGTCGCGACTCGAATCACATAAAATGAACTTTGAGTTTCAACCGGTGTATTTGCGGGAACTCATTGAACTGGTTCTGGATAGCCGGTTTGTTGAAACCAACGTCACCTTTGAGACAATGTGGCCGGAAACACCAATCGTGGTGTCGGCGGATTCCGGACGCCTTCAGGAAGTGTTTGATAATTTGATTGGGAATGCGGTGAAATACTCACCCGCTGGTGGAAAGGTCGTGATCGAAGGGTCGGTTCAGGGAGATATCGCCTGCCTCTCAATTACAGATCAGGGCATTGGGATTGCCAAAGAAGATCTTCCAAAACTCTTTGAGCGATTTCAACGCATGGGGAACGCCCGAAAACTTCGGATCCCCGGCACCGGGCTGGGACTCTATATCTGTCGCTCAATTATCGAGGCCCACAACGGGCAAATTGAAGCCGAAAGCGAATTGGGCACAGGCTCGACCTTTCGGGTTTTTATTCCACTCCATCAACCAGACAAGGCTGAAATCTCTTCAGAAAACGAAAGGCGAACCGAAACCATCGATTCGCCTTAGGTTGAGGAGTTTGAGTGGGTTCTGCCAATATCTGGTGGATTATGAACCCTGAAAAAGCCAGGTTGTTTTTCTGCAACAAGATAGCTTTTTCTTCATTCTTCATTCATTCGACCAGCGCCTGATTGGCATTCAACCGACCGCCAGTTTTGACTTTCCCTTTGAGAGCTTTCACCGGAACCGCGCTCTCAAGCAACCGCGCTTTTAAATCAGCCGCTTTCAGGTCAGGTGTTTTTGAGAGTACCAGCGCCGCAGCCCCAGAAACGTAGGGCGTGGCCATTGAAGTACCTGAATAGTAGGCATACTGCCCATGGGGAATCGTGCTATAGACTTCGACGCCTGGAGCGCCGATGTGAACCGTGTTTTCTCCATAATTTGAAAACACCGCCAGATCATCGTTGTTGTTGAGGGCTGCGACTGAAACCACATTGGGAACGTTGTAACACGATGGATAATTAGGGTCTTTGTCAGTGTTGGTTTCATCATTGCCAGCCGCCGCCACAAACAAAATCCCCTGCTCATTGGCCCGTTGAATGGCTTCTTCCAATGCTTTTGAATATCCACCACCGCCCCAGCTATTGGACAGCACGCGCAAATTGACACCTCGGGCCTTCATTTCCAGGCCGTAGTTGATGCATTCCAGCGCATCATTGAGCGAACCGCCACCGTGACCTGACAGGAACTTGAGCGCCATAATGCGGACGTTCCAGTTGACGCCGACGATTCCCTCGCCATTGTCCCCCACCGCCCCAATGATACCGGCACAGTGTGTTCCGTGGTTGTTATCATCCATCGGGTTTCCACTGTTGTTGATCGCGTTGTACCCAAACACGTCATCAATCACGCCATTTTTATCATCATCAATCCGGTTATCTGGGATTTCGTTTTCATTGACCCACATGTTGGCAGCCAGATCGGGATGCAGGTAATCAACTCCACTATCAACCACGCCAACCACAATGTCTTTGCTACCGGTGGAACTATTCCAGGCGGCAATGGCTGAAATATCAGCTCCCGCCTTTCCGCCCGGTCGGCCCTGGATTGGCTGTCCGGTGTTATGGTGCCCCCATTGCTGCTCGAATCCAGGATCGTTGGGCCAGCTATCTGACGGATAATACACATAGTTTGGCTCAACAAACTCAACATTGGGATCAGCCCGGTATATCCGCAACACGTCTTCAACACTGAGCGAAGCCCCAACGGTTTCAAACGAGAGGCCGGGGAGGTATTTGTATTCGTTGACGTGTTCGCCTTTCAAGCGTGATAACAGCGCCTCAATCGCACTGCGTTTCGTGCCTTCTTTATACTTGACAATATAGCCGCGATACTCCAGCCCAGCCGTTTTGCGGCACGATTGACCAGCCGGAAAGTCAGACTGTTTCAGGGAAGGAATTCCACTGCAGAGCTGTTTCGGTAAAGCTCGACGTTGAGTTTCCCACCGATGAATGGCCCCTGCCCAGTAAGCGGCAATGACCACCATTAACCCGAGTGTGAGATGGAAAAGTGGTGAGCGTTTCACGGCCTCGTACCTCCTGATGTCACAACGTTGGGTGACGGCTGGCCAAAATCAGTTTGGCACAAACGGTCACGGATAAATCTTATAATGTGAACCCTGATAGCGGAAGAGACGAACTTGTTGTGGGTTGGCCCGATATTCGGCATCATCTCCGTCGCCTTTGGTCTGAACAATAATGCGCCAGCCATCAGTCATCATCATGGCTGCCATTTCACCGCTGACCGGAGCCCCCAATACAGCATTGGCAAATTGGGTTTTCTCGGTGCGTATGACCTTGATATCACTTCGGTTGACACCTCGTCGCTTCGCAAAATCAGCGACAGCAATTTCCACAGCCTGTTGCTCTGTAATGGCCATCGTTTTCGGCACTCATCCTTTTGAGGAAGTTTCCAGTTTGGAGAAGGGAAATGTCCAACTCTAGCCCGACTCGGGTGAGAAGACAAGTCAGCAGGTAGATCACTGAATCCCAAGCCGTTCGCGGATGTGTTTTTCAACCTCGGCTTCGATCAATTCGCCGTTTACAACCCACGCTTTTTCCGCCAGGACATCGCCTTGTTTGGGAAATGTCGCCGGCTCCAGAAAGACATTGTAGGGCGACCCCCATCGTCGCGTATCACCCGTTGCCTGACGATACCCGAAATGGGTGGTTTTCTCTCGTTCAGCTCGATCTTCCGATTCAACCACCACCGGAATGGATAATCCTTTGCCGGCGAAGAAGGTCCGGGCTTCGTCACTGGAACCGTACTCGTTGACCGCAATCACGTCCAAACCTTGAGCATGGTATTTGTCATAGAGTCGGGCAACCACTGGGGCTTCGTTGTGCCAGTTGCCACACCAGGGCGCATAATACACCACCAGCACCAGTTTTTTCCCGGTTGCCCAGTCACGCAAATTCACGGACGGAGCATCCGCCTTTAAACTCTTGTAAGTCCAATTCTTATAGGCAATTTTCTGCTCCTGGAGTGGTGCATATTCATGTGATTCCTGGCGTATCACAGGCAACAGCAAACTCAATACGCTGAGAACTATAAAGGCAAGGGAGTGCATTTCATTTTCCTCCAAAAGACCCACCCGCTGACGCAGGCGGTACTGACCTAGCTGACCAGCGCTGTTTTCAAAACCTGTCGGACGTGCTCGACATAGACAAACTCCATGTCTTTGACCAGTTCTTTGGGCATTTCTTCAACGTCTTTGCGGTTTTGTTGGGGCAGGATGACGGTTGTAATTTTGGCACGCCGGGCAGCCAGTACTTTTTCTTTGACACCACCAATCGGTAGAACGTTTCCGCGAAGTGTAATTTCTCCGGTCATGGCCACCGATTTTTTGATAGGTCGGTTGGAAAAAGCTGAAACCATGGCCGTGGCCAGGGTAATTCCGGCGGAGGGGCCATCTTTTGGAATGGCGCCTTCGGGAATGTGAATGTGGATGTCGTGTGAGGCAAAATCAGATTCCAGGATTCCAAGTTCTTTGCACCGGGCTTTGGCAAACGAAAGTGCGGCTTGAGCTGATTCTTTCATCACGTCACCCAGTTTTCCGGTCAGAAGCAGACTTCCCTTCCCTTTCATTAACAGGACTTCGATATAGAGGATGTCACCGCCGACCGGAGTCCAGGCCAAACCCGTGGCCACACCCACCTGGTCTTTTTTGAGCAACTCGTCGGCCATGAATTTGGAAACACCCAGAAATTCCTGCAGGTTTTTGATCGTGATTTGAACCCGTCCGGTTTGGCCTTCAGCCACGCGCCGGGCTACCTTCCGGCACACCGAAGCAATTTCACGTTCCAATTGCCGCAACCCCGATTCACGGGTGTACTGCATAATGATCGCCCGGAGAGCTGAATCTGAAAATGAAATGTGTTTGGAGGAGATCCCGTTTTCCTCCATTTGTTTGCGCAGGATGTGACGGCGCAAAATGGCGAGTTTTTCCTCTTCGGTATATCCAGACAATCGCAGGACTTCCATGCGGTCGCGCAAGGCCGGCTGGATCGTGTCCAGAATATTGGCCGTCATCATAAACATCGCGTTTGACAAATCGAACGGCACGCCCAGATAGTTGTCCCGAAACGAATGGTTTTGTTCCGGGTCCAGCACTTCGAGGAGGGCGGAGCTTGGATCGCCGCGAAAATCGGAACTCACCTTGTCAATTTCATCCAGCATGATGATCGGATTGTTGGTTGCCGCCTGTTGAATTGCCTGAATAATCCGCCCTGGCATGGCGCCGACATAGGTTCGCCGGTGACCCCGGATTTCAGCCTCGTCGTGGATTCCCCCAAGTGAAATGCGAATAAACTTGCGACCCAGGGCACGTGCCACTGACCGGCCAAGCGATGTTTTTCCAACCCCTGGAGGACCAACCAGGCACAGAAGCGCTCCTTTGGTTTTGCCCTTGAGCTTGCGGACGGCCAGATCTTCGATGATGCGCTCCTTGACCTTTTCCAATCCGTAATGGTCCTCATCCAGAATGGTTTGTGCCTGTTTGAGATCCAGGTTGTCAGTCGAGGATTCTGACCAGGGCAACCCCACCATCAAGTCCAGGTAATTGCGAAGCGTCGAGGCTTCCGCTGCGTCCGGGTGCATCCGTTCCAGCTTTTTCAATTGCCGCAGGACTTCCTCTTCGACTTTTTCCGGCATTTTGACTTCGGCAATTTTTTCGCGGTACTGGTTGATTTCTTCAAGGAGTTCATTGCCTTCTCCCAGTTCCTGTTGAATGGCTTTGAGTTGCTGGCGCAAATAGTACTCGCGTTGAGACCGATCAATTTCCCCTTTCGCCTGACTGTTGATTTCCTGCTGGACCTGCAAGACGCTGATTTCACGGGCCAGGAGTTCATTCACCCGACGCAGGCGTTGACTGGGATCAATCTGTTCGAGCACGGTTTGGGCTTCGGCAACCTTCAGTTCCAGATTGGAAGCCACCAAATCAGCGAGCCGCCCGGCATCTTCAAGGCTATTGGTAATCGCCATCACTTCGGGAGAAATGTTTTTCCCCAGAGTGATGGCTTTTTCCATTGAATTTTTAATATTGCGGGTCAGGGCTTCGAGCTCAAGGGATGATTCAAGTTTGGGTTCAGTCAATGGAGTGATGGTCGCCCGCAGGTAGGCTGGGGTTTCCTCAATTTTTTTGACGAGCGCCCGAGAAATCCCTTGCACCAAAATTCGAATCCGGCCATCTGGCAACTTCATCATGCGCATGACGACGGCCACGGTTCCAACCTGATGGAGGTCCTGTTCGACTGGTTCATCTTTATCTCCATCACGTTGTGACAACAATAAAATCAACCGGTTATCTGAAAGCACTTGTTCAACCGACCGAATCGAGCGTTCACGTTGGACAAAAAGCGGAACGATCATAAACGGGAAGATCACGATATCCCGCAGCGGAAGGACTGGCAGAACCTCGGGAATTTTGACAGCATCCTCACCAGTCAGGTCTTGTGGATCCTGGTCGATCAATATTTGGTCAGCCATTGGGTATTCTCTCCTCAGCACAATTGTCGGTTTAATGACGGATGTTCAGCATAGCCGTTCCATCTTCGGTTTCTCAACCAACTGTGTCGGATTCGGTACAAAAGACGTCAGGCTGAAGGCTTGGGCTGAGGGCTTGGGGCTGAAGTCTCGCAAGCTCGGGGCTGAAGTCTTCGGGGTTTAATACCATTTTGAAACCATTACCTCGATTGGCCAGAAAGTCAAACTGTTGAAATAATTGTGCTTCCCTGAACTCCAGTTGGTTTTAAAACATCAGGTTGAGAGAAAACGAAAACGGGCTGAAGCATTGCAGGATCAAGGGTTAGCCCTCAAATCCATTTGCCTCAGCCCGATTTCTTCAGCCCGATGTCTTCAGCCCCGAACTTGCGAGTCTTCAGCCCCAAGCCCTCAGCCCGATTTCTTCAGCCCCAAGCTCAATTAGCCTTTAATCACCTTGGCTTTTCCATAATCAACATCAAATTGTTTGTCCGACAGCTTTGGATTAAACACAATGTTGCTCAGCGTCACTTCAGTAAAATCGCGGTTGCGTTCATAAAAAATCTGGCGCACCGGTAACCACGTCTTGTTGTCAATCCAGACTTCAATTCTGGTAAAGCCATCTTGTGCTTTGGGTGTGAGGGTTAAATGGGTGGTTTGCATTCCATTAAATCCTTCGTTCCCAACCAGTTTAATGTCGAATTTTTCTTTGAGTTGAGCCGCTGAATTCAAAATTGACAAGATACCTGATGATCCAGCTTTGCTTGCCACTTTGCTCACGGTGCTTAAAAAAACTTGATTGACACTTCGCTCAAATAAAAGTCCCTTGTCACCATTGACCGCCACCACTTTTGACTGTGGTTGGGTGTAATCAATCCGCATTCGACGAACACTCCCTGGTTTATACAGCAGGGTTCCGATTTGCTTGGGGTCTTTAATATTGAGCTGACCATTGGTGCGTTGGTGCGAAATAGTGGCTTGCAGTCCAGTCATTCGGCGACTGGTGGTTTCGACATTGGCCAGAACCGTATTTAAGGCATCTGCCGGAGCATTGGCCTGAACGGCTGCGAAATTGCCGGGAATGACCGATATCACAGTGATTCCAATAAACAATATGACCGAAAAAAGTCCTTTTAATTTCATAACTTGTGTTTTTTGACCTCAAAACTTCTCTGTCCTGGCCAGATGACTGGCTAGTTTTGTTGATACCAGACCTGGTATCCAACGATCACCCCATCCTCGTTTGATACCGCCTCAAAATGCTTGAGCTTGACCCCTTGACCTCCCCGCCGCCGTGATCCGGCTGATTCCAACAACGCTTTGAGCGTTGGCGCCGGGGCCTGGTTTTGCAGTTCACCAGTGCTGATGTAATCAGGTTTTTTGAGCGAACGTGATTTCCGTTCGTCAAAAAACGAGGTTGGGATGAGAAAAATAAAAGCGAGGATGGCTACGCACAACACATCGTACTGCCAGGTTCCCCGATCATAATTCCAGAGCACAGTGGCTTTGATCACTTCAAAAATCTTGCGCATAGCGTGGTTCGCGCTCCCTCTCTCACAACAAAAGGCACTTGCTTTATTTGCCCGCCAAAACACCGGGTTCGACGGCAGGTAGTGCTGATTTTTGCACCGGTGCATCGTGCAAAACGCGTCCATCCCGCATCGTCACCAGTCGGTTTGCGGTCTGAGCCGCTTCCAGGTTATGGGTAATCATCAAAACCGTTTGACCAAGTTCTTTATTGAGCTTGACCAGCATATCGAGCACGATCTGTGAGTTTTCGCTGTCCAAATTGCCAGTTGGCTCATCCGCGAGCAAAATCGCCGGGTGGTTGACAATCGCCCGGGCCAGGGCAACCCGTTGCTGTTCGCCGCCAGAAAGCTCAATTGGCTTGTGATGCAGGCGACTTTCAAGCGAAAGCAACTGCAAAATGTGGCGACGATACTCCTGGGCAGGCGCTTCGTTTTGCGAGCCTTTCTGGCGAATTCGCTCAGCAAGTTTGAGATTGCCTTCAACCGAGAGGGTTGGAAACAGGTTAAATCGCTGAAAAACAATGCCGATTTTGCGGCGGCGGATGTCAGTTCGATGGGCATCTGAGGCTTTGGCAAGATCTTCGCCATCCACAAGCACTGTGCCTTTGGTTGGCTTGAGCAGGCCGCCCAAAATATGTAAGAGCGTTGATTTGCCAGAACCGGACTGTCCCATCACAGCCACAAATTCGCCTTCTTTCACCTCCAGATTGATTCCGCGCAGGGCTGGCACATCAACTTTCCCCGCCCGGTAAATCATAGAGACATCAATGGCTTGCAGAATTGTTTTCATAAATTTCAATTGGACTTTCTGAACTGAGCAAAGCCTGCTTTCTCAATTTTTAGGAGCACAGGATGAGCTATTCGTAGCTCAAGGCATCCACTGGATCCTGATTGGCGGCACGCAGTGCCGGGTAAAGCGCCCCGAGCAATCCGCTACTCAACCCAATCAATGCGGCATACAGCATCCACCGGGGTTCAAGCTCAACCTGTAACGAAGTGAATTTAGTGATTCCGATTTTCAACAAGAATGAAAAGAGAAATCCAACCACAACCCCCAGGGCACAAATCAGCAGGGCTTCCTGTTCAATTTCGCGAATGATAAATGCTTTTGAGGCCCCAAGTGATTTGAGGATGCCGATTTCACGGGTTCGCTCAGTGATGGTGGTATACATGGCCAGTAAGACAACCAGCAAGCTTACAATGATTGCCAGCCCAACCACAACTTTTAGAAATTGATTGAAGGCAGGAATTCCATTTTCATAGAGCTGGAGCAGGTCCTCCATCGGCATAATTTTGTTGCCAGGCAGTGCTGTATCAATCTTTTTGGCGAGTGACGCCTGACTTTCCGAGCCAGTCCCTTTGACGTAGATCACCGTGCAGCGCTCTGGCGACGAAAGAATTTCCTGCATGCTGGCCAGATTGATTTTGATTCGGGCGCCGCTTTCCGGCTGGTAGATGCCGCTGACTTTAAACTTACGGTTAAAGAGTTCGATTTCACTGCCAACCGTGACCTTTTTGTGTTTGGCGTAATCCTCGTCAACAATGACATCCAGCTCATTTTGCAACGGCTGACCGGTCTTCATGGTGATGCCGGACATTTTGGCATAGCTTGGAAAATCAATACCTTCCAGAATCTCAAACCCAATGCCGTTTTTGCTTTCCTTGAGATACTGGCCAACCGGTGTCGTGACAGTGACTCCGGGAACCTTGTTCAGTTCTGCCTGATATTGGGTTGGGAGGGACAAGGAAGTGGTGGTCAGGCTGAACTCACGGCAAAACATGATGTGAGCCCCGACGTTTGATTCACGTTGCGCACGACTGTGCTGCATGCCGTTGACCAATCCAACAAAAATCAAGACCAGCACCACACCAAGCGCCACACCAAGAATGCTCACGGCGGTTCGGGTGGGACGCTGCTGCACATTTGAAACAACTAAACTGTCCATAATGGTTTAAAGAGAGCGGAAGGTAAAAGTCAGTCGTCAGTCGTCAGTCGTCAGTCGTCAGTAGTCAGTAGTCAGTAGTCAGTAGTCAGTAGTCAGTAGTCAGTAGTCAGTAGTCAGTAGTCGAGTGTTGGGGATTTGATTTGCCTGTCAAGTGTATTTGGTTCTATTTGAATCATTTAGGAACAATTCTTTTCAAGAATTTGACGAATTCAACGATCCGGGTTTTGTCTACTGACTACTGACTACTGACTAATTCTCAGATGCTTTGGCGCGAATTGCGCTGTTTGGCTCGGTATCGAGGTCGAGAACCTGCAGGTTTTCATCATTCTGCAGCATAAAGACATCGGCTGAAAGCGGGTCAGTGTTGATTTCTGGTTCACGGAAGGTAATGCGAACGGCGTACCCATCGTGCGGACGTGAAATTTTCACGGTTTGCGGCAACAGTTGCGGACGCCCAGCTTTGTCGGTATAGCCTTCATATTCTGATTGAGTGCTCAACGTGCCGTCTTCTTCATAAATCTGCAACCGGACCAGCGGCGTGCCCTTTCGCGTTCGATCAAACCAGTAGCTATAGACTGGAGACCACTGCCCATCAGCCGAACGCCGGGACACATAGAGCACATAATAGGTGCGCATCACGCGCTTGGCTGGAACTTCAAGCGACATTTGACCATCGCGTGAAATAACTTCAGCTTCATCCTGACGTGATTCAACCACAAAAAAGCTGGTATCCGGTGATGGTTCTGGGAGCGCCGGCACCAACATCGGCAACGCCAGATGTTGGGGTCTCAGTTTTGAAAAGGTGCTGATGTCTTTGGTATTGGTGGTTGCGCTCAACTGATCAACTTGCTGAGTATATTTGCGCAGGTTTGTGCCTCGGATAAAACTCCGTTTATCGGTCGGGTAAAACACTGCCACCGTAAATCGTTCCCCATCAGATCCCATATCGGCGATCTTCCCAACCAGCGTGGCGTCAACGGCCAGTCGAATTCGTTGTGGCCGCTGCAATACCAGCTTCCCATCGGCGGTTGGATAGATTTTCCCTTTCCCCTGGTCTGATTCCTTATAGTCGGCAAATTGGAGTCCAACGGAAGATTTTAATTGCGTGATTTGCTGGAGCGTGGCAATGCGGGAGACCAGTTCGGATGTGGGAACAGTGGGCTGAACCGGAAGTTCACGGGGCAGGGCAACGCGGGAGGTAATACAACCGGAGGAAACCAGCCCAATTGAAAAGACCGTGGTAACAACAAACAATCGCAGCCATCTGGGGCTGAAAAGCTGCCGTCTCTGTGCCTCGAAAGTCATTCTGATATTAACCTGTCCTGCTTAATCTTAATGCTGATGCTTAGTTATGGGGTGAGGTAGATTTGGACGATCCAAAAGCAAAGCAGCGAGCCTACCAACGGATGTTCAAATTGTCAATTCAGTTAAAACCTCGCCAGCAGGCTGACAGGTGCCAACTCGGCTGGGAGACCAGTAACTGAGTGAATGATTCTGAATCCGAAATCCAGGCTTTCATTTCCAAGGCGTGGCCTGTTGATTGAAAAAATGTGATTTTCGTTGTTCTTGTCATCGAAAAAAATCTGGGTTAGAGGCCCAGAAGAAAATAAAATCCCAATGAAATCGAGTTCAGGGGTCTTGAAGGGATGAGGGATGAAAGAAAGCTTCTTGTCACCTTGTCACTTTGTCACCTTGTCACCCTGTCATCTTTAACCCTGGTGTCCTTAAATTCGCTTAAAGCCGCGCTCGATATCGTGCATATCAAACCGCAGGAGCACGGGACGACCATGCGGACAATTGGTTGGATTTTCAGTCCGCATCAATTCGTCAATCAACCAGATCATTTTCTCAAGGGTCAGTGCTTTGTTCACTTTGATTGCCGCCCGACAGGCAAGACCGGCTGCAATTTCACGCTGGAAATGTTCAAGGGCAACCGAGCGTTGTTCTTCTTCAACCACATCGAGCAACTCAGTCAGCAGCGTTCGGGCTTCTTCGGGCTCCAGTTCAGCCGGGAGCGCCCGCAGGGCAATGGTTCGTCCTGAAAGTTGCATGACATCAAACCCACACTGGTCCAGGTCAGCCATGGTGTGTTCAAAGGCTGCGGCCTGAGCCGGTGTCAAATCCAGGGTGTGTGGGATGAGCAGTTTTTGCGAGGCAACTTCACGACTCATCAAGCGCCGCAGGTGCTGCTCAAACAAAACGCGTTCGTGGGCCACGTGCTGATCAATCAACAACAAACCACGAGCATCAGTCGCAATAATGTAGCTCTCGTGCAACTGGCCCAGTATCCGAAAATCCTGGCGGGGTAATTCCAACGGGCTGGCGGCAACATAGCTTTCAGGCGTTCGAGTTCGACGCTGGGCACAGAGTGACCGCCCAGCTCGGGAACCCTGGCGGGCCAGTTGTGGAAAAAGCTCTAATTCGGGCCTGACCGGAGCCGCTTCCACTGGTTCGACCGTTGGTGAGGACAGAAAAAATGGTGGTGGTTGAACCGGACGCGATTCCGAGGGAAGTACCTCAGAGATCGGTTCCGTGGCTTCCTGCAGTTCCAATTCTTCACGTCGAGCCGCCAGCTCAGCTTTAAAATTCCGGTCAAGTACAGGTTGTGACACGGCAGGCCGGGGCAATTCAAGTCGTCGCTCAGGCAGATTTCCTGCCTCAACTGGTTCAGCTGGTGGCGAAAGAAAAGGTGGTTCTATCAGTTCCTCAGAAGATGGCGGTACAACTGAAGCAAAGGTTTCGGTCTCGCGCAGGTCACCCAAACCCGGAAAATGAGCAAAAGGTTTTTCAACTCCAAGCGCCAGTTTCAGACCATCACGGACGGTCTCAAGCACGGCCTGGGCGCGTCGAAAGCGAACCTCAGTCTTTTGTGGATGGACGTTGACATCCACATCCTCAGGCGAAACCTCGACAAACAACAGCACGGATGGATAAAACCCAGGCGGAATGATATTTCGATACGCATCGGAAACCGCCCGCCCCAAAACCCGGTCTTTTACATACCGTCCGTTGACAAATACATATTGCCCATCACGGGAGGCCCGCTGCTGCTGAGGCCGTGAGATAAAACCGCTGACCGTGATTTCATTTTGGGCAAATTCAACCTTGACCAGTTCTTCCAGTAAAGCTTCACCAAACAACTGATACGCCCGGTCACGCAAGCTGGCCGTTGGAGTTACCTGAATGATCTCACGACCGTTATTTCTCAAAACAAAGGCTTTTTCAGGATTGGCCAGCGCATAATGAGTTACCAGATTGGTGACGTGAAAACTCTCGGTGGTTTCTGTTTTGAGAAACTTGCGGCGGGCTGGAACATTAAAAAACAGGTCCCGGACCGAAATCTCGGTTCCACCCGGCCAGGACGCATCGCGAACATGACGAATCCGCCCGCCTTCAATCACCAGTTCGGTCCCGGCCACATCGTCTCGCAATTTTGAAAAAAGCGTAATTCGCGACACAGAGGCAATCGAGGCCAGGGCTTCGCCCCGAAACCCAAATGTATCAATGGCGTTGAGGTCTTCGACGGTGCGAATTTTGCTCGTGGCATGGCGTTCAAAGGCCAGCAATGTATCATCACGAGTCATGCCTTCGCCGTCATCGCGGATGCGAATCAGATTCTTGCCGCCCTGTTCGATTTCTACTTCAACCCGTGTGGCACCGGCATCCAGTGCATTTTCGAGTAATTCCTTCGCTACCGAAGCCGGGCGTTCGACAACCTCACCGGCGGCAATCTGGTTGGCGACAATATCAGGCAGTAATTGAATCTTGGACATGGCTCCCCAGGAAAAAAAATGACAAAAAATATGACCACTGGACAAAATAAACGGCTGGCTGTAATTGGAATTGAACCTCAGGCATCCTACCTGAAGAGAATCAGGTTTGCGTTTCTGAGTTCCCTTTGTATAATCAAACCTTGTCACATTCGACAAACTCACCCCTGTAAATCGTCATCGCAGTGCTCAGACAGAAAGTAGCATATTCCTTTCTCCAGGCATCGTCTTGATTGCTCCTTATCAGGGTTAGAATTCCGCAACACATCGAGGATTTACATAATGAAGAAGGTTTTATTCTGGCTCGTTGCCCTTGTTATTCTTCTCCCCAGCTCGGCTCTGGCCCAGCAGCCGCCGATTTCCAAAACCACAACCACCCCGGGCACCACTCCCACCAAACCATCCACCCCGGCTGTCATTCCCACCGGGCGTGTGGCGGTCATTGACACCACCCAGTTCCCCAAGGGAATTCTCGAGTACAAAAAAGAACTCGACAAACTCGAAGCCGAATTTCAGCCCCGGACCAAAGAGCTGGAAACGCTCAAAACCCGGCTTGATGCGCTGCAGAAAGAGCTGAGCGAAAAAGGGCCAATGATGAAGCCGGAAGTTCAGCAACAGAAAATGGCTGAGTATGAATCAATCAAAAAAGAAGCCCAGCGCAAATTTGAAGACTATCAGGCAGACGTCGGCAACCGATCCGGTGCGGTCTTGTCGCCGTTAAACGAGAAGATCACCCGCTTCCTGCAGGGTTATGCGACCTCACGCAATATCGTGGTTGTGTTTGATATGTCCCAAAACGACACAACACGACTCTTTCTGGCCGTCAACCCTGATTCAAACATCACGGATGATTTCATGAAAGAGTACAACAAATCCAACCCGGTCGCGGCTGCGCCTCCGTCACCAGCCCCCAACAAGTAACCTCAGGGCAACAGCCAGCAGCCACTCTCGCATGAGCCTCACATTCAAACAACTTGCGGAATTTCTGGAAGTTGAATGGACTGGCACGCCGGAACTTATTCTGGAGCGTGTCAGTCCATTTGAATCTGCCCAGCCAGGAAGCCTCTCTCTCGCTCTTGGGAAACACCGGGAACATCTGGCCGAGTCGCAGGCATCCGCCTTCATTATTGATGCCAAATCAATCACTGATGCGGACAGGGCCCGGTATTCGCTTCTGCTTTCGCCTTCCCCCAAAGTCACCTTCGCTCAAGCCATCGCCAAACTCCACGTCAAACCGGCTGAACCACCTGTGATTGCACCTGATTTTATTGTTGGTGAAAACACTGTTGTGGGCATGGGAGTCATCATCCATCCACGGGTCACAGTTGGGCGAAATAGCTCAATTGGAGATCGAACCGTGGTTCATCCTGGCGTCGTGATTGGCGACCACGTGGTCATCGGCAGTGACTGTATTATCTTCCCCAATGTCACCATTTATGAACGGGTAACAATTGGCCACCGGGCAATACTCCATAGCGGAACAGTCATCGGGTCAGATGGTTTTGGGTTTGCTCAGGACAAACTCGGGCGACATATCAAAATCCCGCAAATCGGTGACGTGATCATTGAAGATGATGTTGAACTGGGCGCCAACTGTACAATTGATCGCGGAACGCTTGGAACGACCCGCATCCGTCGCGGCACCAAATTTGACAATATGGTCCATATTGCCCACAACTGTGACATTGGCGAAGACACCGTGATTGCAGCCCAGGCAGGGATTTCTGGGAGCGTTCGCGTTGGAAACCACGTCATGATTGCTGGTCAGGTCGGAACAAATCCACATGTTGAAATTGGTGATGGGGCCATTATTGCCGGGAAATCTGGGGTTTCAAAATCAGTGGGACCCGGCGAACAAGCGTCTGGAATGCCGATTCTTTCATTGAAACAATGGAAGTTGATGCATATCTTTGCGGCACAACTTCCAGAACGGCTTCCCAAACTTGAAAAACGGGTCAAGCAAGTTGAGCAAACCCTGGAGCGAATGAAGAATGAAGAATGATTAAAGTGGTTAGTGGTTAGTGGTTAGTGGTTAGTGGTTAGTGGTTAGTGGTTAGAAATCAATACTTTCGAAGAAGAACCAAGAACTAAGAACCAAGAACTAACCACTAACCACTTCTTCATTCTTCATTCCCAATTCCCAATTCCCAATTCCCCCCAACAGCCACTCTTGATGAATACTTTATGGAAATCATTTTTGATACAGCCCAGATTCAAGACACACTCCCCCATCGCTACCCATTTCTGCTGGTGGATCGGATCATCGAACTTGATCCAGGAAAGCGCGTCGTTGGCTTGAAAAATGTCACGATCAACGAACCCTTTTTCCAGGGTCACTTCCCTGGGCTGCCAGTCATGCCGGGGGTTTTGATTATCGAAGCCATGGCTCAAACCGGCGGAATGCTCATGCTTGGCTCGGTCAACGATCCACAGTCCAAGATTCTGTTGTTTACCGGCATTGATGAAGCCAAATTCCGACGCCCGGTTGTTCCTGGAGATACACTCAGGATTGAAATGACCTTGCTTCGCTTTAAAGGGAAAGTCTGCAAGCTGCAAGGGCGGGTGTTTGTTGAAGATAAACTGGCGGCGGAAGCAGAAATCACATCGGTCCTGGTTGATCGGAGCACTCTGCGTAAACAAACACCAGTTCCAGCCAAAGATACGGAAACCCCAGCTTGAACTGGTGCTTAGTGCTTCGAAGTACTGGATCCTTAAGCACCAGGTACCAAGCACCAGTCACCAATCAACCCTCAACTCATTCATATTTAGAAATTCCAAGGATTTTGCATGGCAATTCATCCAACTGCGATCATCAGTCCACGCGCTGAAATCGGCAACGGCGTCTCAATTGGCCCTTTTGCCGTGATTGGTGCTGACGTGGTTATTGCTGATGACGTTGAAATTGGCTCTCACGCGGTCATTGAAGGCCCAACCCATATTGGTTGTGGGACTCGCATTTACCCGTTTGCTTCCATTGGCCAGGAGCCGCAGGACTTGAAATATAAGGGCGAACGAACGGAACTCATCATTGGTGAACGCAATCAAATCCGTGAATTTGCCACACTTCATCGAGGGACAGTTGGGGGGGGGGGAATTACACGTATCGGAAACGATAACCTGTTGATGGTGCAGTCACATGTGGCCCATGACTGTACCGTGGGCAATCACGTCATTTTTGCCAATGGGGCTTCACTGGCTGGACACGTTACCGTACACGACCGGGCGACACTCGGCGCCTATGTCGGAGTTCATCAGTTTTGTCGGGTTGGACAATATGCGTTTCTTGGGGCGTATTCAGTCGTGGTGAAAGATGCGCTTCCCTTTGCTCGTTCGGCGGGAAATCATGCCAAGTGTTATGGTCCAAACAGTATTGGACTCCGCCGGGCTGGTTTCTCAACCGAAGATTTGCGAACCATTGAACGCATTTTCCGTCTGCTGCTCAACTCAAAACTCAATACCACTCAAGCCATTGAAGTGATTGAGCAAGAAATGTCTGACAATGCTATTGCCCGTAGCATGGTGGAGTTTATCCAGACAGCTCAACGTGGGGTTACAAAGTAGTCAGTAGTCAGTAGTCAGTAGTCAGTAGTCAGTAGTCAGTAGTCAGTAGTCAGTAGTCAGTAGTCAGTAGTCAGTAGTCAGTAGTCAGTAGTCAGTAGTCAGTAGTCAGTAGTCAGGTGTCAAGTGTATTTTGTTCGATTTGAGTCATTTAAGAGCAATTCTCTTCAAGAAATCCACGGACTCAGCTATCCGGGTTTTATCTACTGACTACTGACTCATCAACGACTGACAACTGACGGTTCTCATTTCTCAGACTTCTTGAGAAGCTCCAGGGCGGCGCTGATGGGAACACCTAAGCTAGCCTGGATTCGTTCCTGCTCATCGAGCATCACCTGAGCATTTATCCCAACCACTTTTCCATAACTATTAAAAATGGGACTTCCTGAACCACCTTCAGTGGTCTGGGCATCATGGACAATTCGTCCAGTAATAAACTGGGTGATATGGCCCTGAGATACTTTGGGGTAAATGTATCCGCGGTTTGAGAGTTCGGCAGCCAGATCGCTAAACGTCATTCGCTTGCGCAGTTCGTCTTTTAATCGCTCATCAGGAAGCGCTTCACGAATTCCTTCCACGCCGGTCGGATACCCTAACAGCACAATTCCTTGACCCGTCATGTTTTTGGTTTCTTCCGAAGTATCGAGTGGCAATTGCGGAATTGCGGCATCACCCTGGGTAAAGCTGCATAGCGCCACATCGTTTTCAGATGAGATTTGCAAAACTTTGAGTGGGAACGAAGTTTTAATCCCCGGAAAATAAGCATTCAATTCCTGGATCTCAGGTTTGCCACCAAGGCTATTAATCAAAATACTGTCAGTTGGATCATTAAACCAGGGTTGAGCAATGTGCCGGTTGGTAACAAGTTTGCCCTCGGCAACGACAAATCCGGTGCCGGTAAATTGCTCATAATAAATGTCGCCGGTTCCTTCAAAACTCACTTGCAAACTGCCATCCGCAGCCAGCGGTGTACTCTGGTTAAAACTATTGTCAATAAAGCGTAACGGCTTGTTGGTCTGGCGATTCGTGAACGAATACGTGCCCTCAATTAAACACACGCCTGGCCCATAGGATTGAGCAATGTTTTGTCCAGAATTGAGGACGTTTTTGAGCGAGTCAACTTCCTGTCGCAGTGCTTCATTTTTGGTCAGTAAATCTTCCAGTTGACTCTCCGCCGCCCGGCTCAGATTGGAAAAGCGGTCTAGAATTTCGTAGTACCGCATGACTCCAACAAAGACAATTCCGGTTGAAACCAGAATGCACAGTGGAATCACCAGCGACAAAATAATGGCAAAAACCCGCGCCCAGGGCGGGATCTCACCATAGAGCGCCACAATCAACTCCTTGGCAAACCGTGATGCCGTACGTGGGTGAATTCGCCCGCCCATATCAACTTCGGGAAATTGTAAATGGGCATTGCGAACACCAGTTTTGGTTTCCTCGATTTCTTGAACCACGTGGACCAGGAGTTCAGTTGGCAGATGGAGTTCAGATGTTTTTACGGCCTGGAGTGACAGCAAGTCCCCATCCGACAGAGGGATAGGCCCATCATTGGTTGTAGCGGGTTTTCGATTGACAAGGAGGGAGTAATGCTCTGGGTCACGGAAGAAGAGGTCAAAATTGTGTTTTTGCCGATAGATCTCAGCCACAATCAGACGTCTCGGGAAGTCCCCATTGTGAGTCGCCGGAATATTTAACGGCAAATCACAACCTTCGTCAGGACCGAGGGTAATTGCTTCTTGGTCAAAAATTAACGTTTTACCACGTTCTTCACCGGAGAGGTGAACAACCATCAGGCTCGCCATGACGGAACTTCAAAACCTTGCTCAAAAACAACTTTGAATAACTGCGTGAAAAAAATCGAGTGAAAGGAGGTCAGATACCGCAACGACACACTATACTGATTCACTCCAAACATCACAAGGGAAAGATCACCAGGGAATTTTAGAATGAAGAATGAAGAATCTCACCCTGTCACCTTGTCACATTAACTTAGCGTCTTCCAATCCCTAAATACCGGAAGCCATGCTTTCGAACCAGTCTGGCGTCATACATGTTGCGCAGATCAGCAATGGCTGGAGTTCGCATCAGGTCTTTCAAGCGACCAAGCTCCAGTTTGCGATAAATGTTCCATTCAGTGGCAAAAATCAAAACATCACACCCTTGAGCCGTGTCATAGGGATCTTCAAAAAACTCAGTTTTCGAAAGGCAAGTTTTGGCTTCTTTGTTTGCCACGGGGTCAGTCGCCCGTAATTGAACGCCCAGTTTGACCAGTTCGGAGGCAACCCACATCGCCGGTGATTCGCGCAAGTCACTGGTCTCGGGCTTAAAGGTCAATCCCAAAATTCCAGCCACTTTTCCTTCGACCTGCCGGTCAAGCAATTCCACCACTTTGTCCAGTGCAACCTCGTGCTGTCGCTGATTGACTTCAACCACTGATCTTACAATTTTCAAATCATATCCAGCCGAATTGGCCAGATGGACCAGTGCCTGCGTATCTTTTGGAAAACAAGAACCACCATATCCTGGCCCAGGATACAAAAATTTGTTCCCAATTCGACTATCAAGCCCCATCCCACGCGCAACGTCCTGCACATCGCATCCCAAAACATCGCTCAAATTTGCCATTTCATTGATGAATGAAATTTTGGTGGCCAGAAAAGCGTTGGAGGCATATTTGATCAATTCGGCGGTTTCGAGTGATGTAATCACCATCGGCACGCCAACCTGGGTTAACGGGCTATAGATGTCTTGCAAGATGGCAATAGCTTCTGAATCCTGACACCCGATAACAACCCGTTCGGGCCGCAGAAAATCATTGATTGCATCCCCTTCGCGTAAAAACTCCGGATTGGAAGCCACACTAAAGCGATGATCACCGCAAGCATGTTCTTCGATCACCCGGCGAATAAATTGACCGGTGCCAGTTGGAACCGTGCTTTTGGTCACAATCACCTTATATCCATTGAGCGCTGGTGCAATCTGGAGGGCAACCTGTTCAATTTGAGATAAATCCGGGCTTCCATCTGATTTGGGTGGGGTTCCAACGGCAATAAACACCACGAGGGCGCGTTCAACCGCCGCCCGAAGATTGGTGGTAAATTGAATGCGCCCGGCCCGCAAATTTTTTTCAATTAATTCATGAAGCCCCGGTTCATAAATCGGTATCTGGCCTTCATTCAAGCCAGCGATTTTCGCCTCATCAATGTCCACACAAGTGACTTTGACACCAAATTCAGCAAAACATGCGCCGGTTACCAAACCAACGTAGCCTGTTCCAACAATTGCAATGTTCATAAATCGCGAAGAAAATTCAAATTTGAAGTGCGGCGGCTTGATGCCGTTTTGATCCTGGACCAGTCAAGTTTTACAGCGGAATACAGTTATGGACATAAATCCCATAAGACGTTGCAAAAGTATGGGTATCATCCACTTCCATCGAATAGACTGTTGTTGAGGCCGTACAGGTCACCAGCCCCTTGATCGGAATCGTGGCGACAGTTCCCTGCCAGTACAACGGGACACGATCCCCCTCCTTCAGGCTGGCTGCTGGGCGGACAGCGAGCTGATCACCTTCAAAAACAATCATTGGATGTTGATCGGTCACCGTCACCCGGCGATTGTCATTCGTCACCACATAAATCAACTTCCCCTCATATGGCCGCCGAAACAAGTACCGCACGGGCTTCCAAACAGCTTGTTGCTCGGCCATATCAATTGCCAAAGCATAGAGATACGGCTTGTAAATGACATCGGTCCGACCGCCAGCCTGGAAATGCCGTGTTCGATGCAGGGTCATTTGTTCAGCAAACAACACCGAAAGCGACAACACCCGATGAACACCGGTTTCGGCCTGAACGGTTACTGTTTCATCGCCAATCAGGCAATGACCGTTGGTCTCAAACTGGTCTGCACACATGTTGTTTTCCATAGGGGGAGTGATTGATTGTGGAATGGAGGGTTGGGCACAGAAGGGCGATACTGACAAACCGCGGAAGGGATGTCAACAGAGGATCCAGCGGGAAATGGCTTGAACCCAAAAGCGTTGACTGGTATCTTGGCGGGTCATTTTCCAACCTCAGTCCATCTCTATTATTTCAGGAATCATACTTATGGCCAATCGCCTTACTTTGGAAATTGTTACTCCCGACCGATTACTGCTTCATAAAGAAGCCGATGAAATCACCGTTCCCGGCCTGAATGGGGAAATGGGAATCCTTCCCGGCCACACCCCTTTGATCTCACAATTGAGCGTGGCGGGGCTGGTCAGTTATCGCAATGGAAACGAACAGGGCCTGGCTTTTGTCAGCCAGGGATTTGTGGAAGTGATGCCCGACCGCGTTACGATTTTGGCTGAACGGGCGCAACTCCCTGAAGAAATTGACCTTGCCAAGGCCAAGACTGCACTTCAGGAGGCCGAACGTGTTCTCAAGAGTGCTGAAAGAGATGCCAGCATTGACATCGAAAAAGCACTGGCGGCACTCGACAGCGCCATTGTACAGGTTCAGGTAGCCGAACGCACCAAACGCTAGCCCTTTGAAAATGTGGTTAGTGGTTAGTGGCTAGTGATTAGTTCCTGGTTCTTGGGAGGTATTGATTTCTAACCACTAACCACTAACCACTAACCACTAAAAGGGTTCTTCATTCCCCAAGCTTTTCCACCAGTTCTGCCTGACTGATGGTTGCCGTTCCCCGTTTCATCACGACACATCCAGCCGCACAATTCGCTAAATGCATGGCTTCAGGAAACGTAGCTCCTGCCGCGAGGGCCGTGGTATAGGTGGCAATTACCGTATCCCCAGCCCCAGTAACATCAACTGGATCCTTGCTCCCGATTGCCTCTTCAAAAACCACTGGACGACCCGCCTCAACCAAGATCATTCCTTCCGGGCCACGGGTTAATAGTAACGCCTTCAAATTCAAGTCAGCACGTAACCGCTCAACCTGCTCTCGTGCGATTTCACTGGTGGTAAACCGTTGACCACACAGGTCTTCAGCCTCGGCTTCATTTGGTGTTGCCGAAGTAAAGCCAGTGAACTGATGCAACCGAAACCGTGAATCCACCACAATTGGAATCCCAGAGTGACGGGTTTGCCAGTCTTGCAAGAGAGCGATGCAATCCGAGTCAATCAATCCATAATTGTAATCAGATAAAATGATGCCAGTTGCGTGTTTAAGCTGGCTTTCAAGTCGGGAGAGGACCCACTGGCGGGCTCGATCAGGTAGCGGTTCTTGTTCTTCGCGATCAACTCGAATGACTTGCTGGCGGGGTGCATGCGCCGAACCTGCCAGAATCCGGGTCTTGGTTGGGGTTACCTGACCTGGAAGAGACAGCACACCGCTGGTATTGATTCCCCGGGACCGGAGGCTCAGCGTCAACATCCGGCCAGCCCGATCACGCCCTACAACTCCAATTGATGCAGCATTTCCGCCCAATGAGGCAATGTTTGAAGCCGTATTTCCCGCCCCGCCTGGCATGGTTTCAGTTCGTTCATGACGGAGAATCAACACAGGTGCTTCGCGTGAAACACGCGCAATTTCTCCAAACACAAATTCATCGGCGATCAAATCTCCAACCACCAGAATGGTTTGCTCTGAAAATCGCTCAATAATCGAAAGCAGGCGGGAAGTCATAGTTGAATGAAGAAACCATTTAGTGGTTAGTGGTTAGTGGTTGGCTCTTGGTTTTTGGTTCTTTGAAAGTATTGATTTCTAACTGCTAATCACTAGCCACTAATCACATTCTTCATTTCCTACAGATGTGGAAACCCTCGAAACGGTGAGCGTGGCGTGTTGCGGCGGTCAGTGGTGGTGCCAAGCTGAACATTATTGGTTGCCAAAATCCATTCAACGGCTTCAAGCACGTGTTCAGCAATAAAATCAGGGTCACGCGGCCAGCTTTGGCGCTGATACTCGTACTCACCACGTCCATACCCGGTCAGTACCAAAATTCCTTTTGCTCCAACACGATGAGCCAATTCAACGTCGCTGTATTTGTCGCCGACGACATACGAGCGACTCAGGTCAACTTTAAAAGTATTGACTGCTTGTTCAAGCATCCCAGTCTTTGGTTTTCGACAATTGCAGTTCTGACGGTAAGGCGGCTCCCCGGCTGATGGATGATGTGGGCAATAATAAATGGCATCCAGAAAGGCACCATCTTTGGCCAATTCAGCCCGGAGTGTGGTATGCACTTGCCCAATCAGTGATTCTTCGAAATAACCACGTGCCACGCCAGCTTGATTGGTAACGACAATCGCACGCCAGCCAGCATCGTTCAGCTTACGAATTGCCCGTCCCGTGGTCGGCAAGAGTTGAAAACGAGAGATGTGATTGACATAACCGACCTCTTCGCTGAGCGTACCATCACGGTCAAAGAAAACGGCTCGATTGTGGACGACCGGAGTTACAGGAGACGACATAAAACCTCTGGAATGAAGAATTGAGAATGAAGAACCCTTTTAGTGATTAGTGGTTAGTGGTTAGTAGTTAGTGGTTAGTGGTTAGTGGTTAGTTCTTGGTTCTTTTTCGAAAATATTGATTTCTAACCACTAATCACTAACTACTAACCACTACTTGGTTTCTTCATTCTTCATTCTATTTAATGTCTGGTTTACCTGAATCTTCATCGTGCTGATCTTCAAGGAGCGCCAGGATTTCTTCGAGCAAAATTGTGTGACGTTCTTCAACTTGTTTTAATTCAGCCACATAGGCAGCGTGGAGCGCGTCCACTTTTTCATGGAGACGTGAAATTTCAAATTCGGATTTCAGGTTGACCTGATAATCCTGCTCGGCCTGCAACCGGTCTTTTGCCGCCTGCCGATTCTGGCTCATCATAATCACGGGTGCCTGTAAGGCCGCCAGACACGAAAGCGCCAGATTCAGCAAAATGTAAGGAAATGGATCAAACGCATTATCTCTTAAAACAAAGCTGTTAAATGCCATCCAGACTAAAAGCGTGAAAAAAAACAGAAAAATGAATGGCCAGCTTCCACCAAAGGAGGCAATCTGATCAGCCACTCGCTGCCCAAAGGTCAACTGTTCGTCAAATTGCTGGTTGATGTTGGCGCTGATCAGTCTCCGCTCAGCCAAACGGCGAATAAACCGCTTTTCGATTTCGGTTAACTTCCTTCGGTCTTCCGCAAGCAGCCGTGATGCAACTTGCTCGATTTGAGGCGTCACAAGCGGTGTCTCCCTTTGCAAAAGATTGGAACGATGATTGGGGGCTAAAAAAACCAGGGCTCAGGACTGAAAAACCAGGGCTCAGGGCTTGGGGCTGAAGACTCGCAAGCTCGGGGCTGAAGAAAACGGGTTCAATCCCCTGAGCCCGACGTCTTCCGCCCGATGTCTTCCGCCCGTTTTGTTTTTTGTTTGCGAACAATAGTCCGCAGGAGCAAGGTTTTCAAACTGACTTCATCATCAAATCGGGCTTTGATTTCAAGCACTGACACGGGCATTAGCCCAAAATGAAACTGCTCTAGCTTGACAGCATCTTTTTCCGTTGTTACCAGTCGTTCGGCTCCAGCCTGTTGCGCCGCAGACACAGTCTCGGCAACATCTTCTTGGGAGTAAACATGGTGATCGCGGAGCCGTTTCCGATACACGACTCTGGCACCGAGGGTCGCTACATCGTGTTCAAACCGGTCTGGATTCCCAAGCGCCGAAACAACCCCAACGGCCTTCCCCGCCAGAGAGCGTTGGGCCCGAGGTTTACCATCCTTTAATTCATGAACGCCGGTAACTTCATGAAAAGAAAAGATTAATGGCACATCTACACCACATTCGCTGAGCACCCAGCGCAGTTCATCTTCATCAAAAGCCTGGTCTGCCCGCGTCACAATGATCGCGTCAGCCCGTTTGAGCGCATAGAGCGGTTCGCGCAGACGTCCAAACGGCGCCATTTCACCACCGCCAAAAGGGTCAGTGGCATCCAGTACCAGCAGATTTAAATCTCGCTGAAGCTGCACGTGTTGAAACCCGTCATCCAGAAGATGTACTTCACAACCCTGGTTGGCTTCGAGCCAGGTGCCGTTCGCATACCGGTTTTTACCAACAATCACTTTGACGCCCTGTAACCTCCGAGCCAGCATCAGCGGTTCATCTCCGGCTTCTGCGAGTGTGGCACAAACCTGAGTTCCATCACTAACAACAACTCGTGACTGACGGCGATCCTGTCGGGCATACCCGCGGGTCAAAATGGCGACTTCATGGCCTTCACCAGTTAGATAGCGGGCGATAAATTCAACCAGCGGTGTTTTCCCGGTTCCGCCAAGGGTAATATTTCCAACACTTATCACTGGATTGTTCAGGGCTTTTGGTTTCCAGTAGCCAGTTTCGTAGAGGGCCAACCGGAGTCGGACCCCAAACTCATAGAGCTTTCCCGGTACATAGAGCCACCACCTTGGGATATTACCCAAATAAGGCACCTGAATTCGGGTTGTATTGGCTTCAGTTTCCGGCATAAGCGATCTCTGTGGGGTTTCTGCGGCTGAAAATACCAGGGCTCGGGGCTGAAGAAAACGGGTTCAATACCCTGAGCCCGCTTTCTTCAGCCCGCTTTCTTCAGCCCGCTTTCTTCAGCCCGCTATTTTTCAGGTTCCAGCAGAGCTTTTATTTCTTCAATTGCACGGGCAGTCGCCCCACTTTGAGCTTCATAGGTCAGCCGTGCGCGGGTTCCAATGCTTTGACGAGATTCGGCATTGACGAGTAATTCTTCACAAACGGCGACAAACTGCTGAATGAGCCCATCTGGAGTGTCAGGAGAGAGCTGTTTCACTGCCTGAGCTGCGACAAAAGTTGCCATGATATCGCGAAAATTCTCAGTAAAGGGACCAGTTACCACTGCTCGTCCATCAGCCGCCGGTTCGAGAATGTTGTGCCCACCTCGTGGAACCAGACTGCCACCGACAAAAACCACGGTTGCAAACCGGTACACTGCTGCCAGTTCCCCAATCGAATCAAGCATCATCACCGGCGCCAGACGGTCAGAGTCTGAAGGCCGCGACCTTCGGCCAACAGGATATCCAGCCTGTATTAAAATCCGCGCCACGGGTTCAAACCGTTCGGGATGGCGTGGAACGACCAGCATCCGTAAAGACTCAAGTCCAGGCTGGGAACGCAACTGCTCAAAGGCTTTGACCAGCATGGGTTCTTCACCTTCGACCGTGCTGCCTGCCACGAGCAAGGGACTGGGTGATGACGACAGACCAAATTGGGCATCGAGTTCTTTCGCCACCCGATCCCGGCGGGCACATTCGCCGGCATCCGCTGGCTCATACTTCAAATTGCCGATCATTCGGACACAGTCAGTATCCGCACCAAGTGCCAGAATGCGTTCCGCATCGCCATCTGATTGCATCAACATCCGCGCAAAAAGAGCCAGGACTGGCTGCAACCAGCGACGCACCCGGTGATAGCGACCAAAAGACCGATCCGAGAGCCGGCCATTGACCAGCACCACAGGAATTGACCGTCCAGCGCAAGCCCGCAGGAAATTGGGCCAGATTTCGGTTTCCAAAATGAGAACGAGTGAGGGTTGGATGTGATCAAGCGCCCGGGCGACCACTCCAGGCAAATCCAGGGGAAAATAAAAATGCCCGTCGAGCATGGCAAGTTGCTCGCGGGCACGGTGTTGTCCTGTTTCAGTCGTGGTTGAAATCACGATCCGGGCTTGTGGAAAGCGAGCCCGCAACGCCATTGCCAGCGGACGCGCCGCCAGAACTTCTCCGACGGAGACAGCATGAATCCAAATCACTGGTTCGGCTACGGGACAAGGAGGACAGAGCGAAGAGGGTAAATAACCCAGCCGCTCCTTAAAACCCGGTAGATATTTACCGTGGCGGATGGCCCGAAACACGTAGTAAGGCAACACCAGCGGTAACCCCACCGCCAATGCCAGGTTGTACCAGAAAAAGATCAACGGACGATCACCATCACGGGACATGTGAATGCTGAGGGACCCAGAAGAAAATAAAATCCCACTGAAATCGGGTTCAGGGTTCAGGGTTTCGGCGATGAGTTGACTGATCCCACTCAAGATGAAGACTGGGGAACTGGCGGGTACCACGCAACGTGGAGTATCTGGCCCTGAACCCTGAACCCTGTTGAATATCATTAAATCGTATACAGGAAAGTATCATAAATTGTATACACTTTCGGAAACAAAAAAGTGAGCTAAAGTGTCATCCTCTAGTTAAGAAGGAGGAGAAAAACAATGGCTCACAC
>JACQXX010000036.1 GCA_016208495.1 Acidobacteriota bacterium
ACTTTCCCCGTCGCCGCATCATCCGGCACCACCACCGTCAATTCCGTTGCCGTCGCTGCCGTCACTGTCGCCGGAGTCCGTCCCCCGGTTTCACGCGCAAAATCCACCGCGTTGTAGCCCGGTCCGCGTCCGTCAAACTGCCGGCCTTTGAGCTTGATCGTTTCCGCCTGGGCAGCCCGGTCCGGGGTGAAGTCCTCCACGACGGGTGGTCGCACCAGTTTCCGTAACACGTGATTTCCACTATCGGCCACCAGAATAGCGCTTGATGACAGGACCGCAACGCCCCGCGGTTGGGAAAATTGCGCTGTTTGGCCGGGGCCATCCGTGGTTCCACGCTCTCCCGTTCCAGCCAGGGTCGTCACCGCCAGGCTGTCCCCACGAACGGCGGCTTCTGGTAACACTTCCCGAATCAACGAGTTGGCCGTATCCGCCACGATCAACGTTCCAGTGGTATCCAGTGCCAGACCCGCTGGTTCGGCAAACCGGGCTTCAGCTCCGTTTCCATCGGAGAATCCACGCCCGCTCCCCGCCACCGTCAACAGGTTGCCTTCCGCATCCAGCCGCAGAATCCGTCCCTGGTCCGCCAGATACACCAGCACTGTCTCGCGTTCGATGACAATTCCCGCCAGTCCCCGGAGCTGAACCGGGTTTTCTCCGACACCATTTCCAGCGACGGTCGTCACCACCCCATCCAATCCAATTCGCCGGATGGATTCGTTTCCGGCATCCGCAATATAGAGTTGTCCGCTCGGATCAATCGCAATTCCCACCGGACGGTCAAACTGCGCTTCGTTTGATGGCCCGTCTTTCAATCCGGCAACACCGGTTCCGGCAATCGTCGTCACGGCCCCAAACGGGTCAATTTTCCGAATCCGATGGTTGCTGGTGTCCGCAACGTAGACATATCCTCCGGCGTCCACCGTCACGCCTTGTGGTTCATTGAATTGGGCTTCCGGGCCGGTTCCATCTGCAAACCCCGGTGTTCCGCTCCCCGCCATCGTTGTCACCCTCCCAAACGCATCCACTCTCCGAATTCGATGGTTTCCAGTGTCGGCGACATACACCGCTTCATCCGGCCCGACCGCCATTCCCGTCGGACGGTTGAACCGCGCTTCGCTGGCTTCGCCATCCGCAAAACCGGATTCTCCGGCCATTCCGGCAAAGGTGCTGACCGTCGTGCTGACCGTACCTGGCAACTGGGTCGGAACCACCGTGAGGCCGATTTCCACTTCCTGGACGTCATTTCCGGTCACGATCCGCATGGTCCGCGTCCCCAGACTCGCTTTTCCCTCAATCTGGATCTGCACTTGCATTAATTTCTTGGACACTACCTGCGCCGGTCCGGGCATTCCCGCTGGAGCACCACCCACTGAAATTTCGTTGCCCAGTGAAACTTGCGTTTTACCTTTCGCCCATTTGGTTTTCTTCCCGCGAACCGTCACCGTCACCGCCTGTCCCTGGGTGACTCGTCCTGGTTCAATCCCAACAATCGTCGCTCCTGGTTTCTCTTCCTGTTTCTTGCTGGTCGGTTTTGTGCTCCGCCGGGTTTCCGCCGCCAGAACCACCACCGGGAAAAGGGTTTGCAGGCCCATTCCCACCATCAACGACCAGATGAGCAGGTGACGGATGGACAATTCAAACCGGGTTTGTCGGCGCGAAGTGAATTGAGTACGAGTCATGGAAATCACCGGAATTGGATTTGGGAGTTGAAGTTCAGAGTTCAAGTTTTAGCTTGTTCTTCACCTTACCCCGCAATCAGTTTCAGTGGAACAAAAATATGAAAAAAATGCTTCCGAAATATTTTTGCAAGCTGAAGCCTGAACTCTGAACATAATTCATCGCCTGAAAGATTATGGCTCAACCTGCACTGACTGTGGACGGCTCGTTTTGCCTGGAATCACCGACAGAACTGCTTCCCAAAAAGCGTGGGCGACTTCGGGTTCGGCAATCATGTTGTGGGCGCCGGAAGTTGCATTCTCGATCTTCGAAATGTACTGGCTGGCTTCCAGGTTGTAGATTCTCCCAGGTTCAAACCGGTACAGTCGCGTCGCCGGCAACATAGGGCTGTTAACCGTAGCTGAATCAATGCCGTTGGCGCCCCACGACCCCAGCGCTCCGATTTCAGGTAAATTCGACTGGTCAGCCGGTGCAAAACAAACGTCGCCTTTCACCTTTGACGCCATCGGGTAGAGCGTCCCAACTGCCGAATCATATTTTGAACGCGTTGTAATCATCGGTCCTTTGATTTTTTGTTCGCGCACCACTGGATGAAAATACCCCGGACTGTTTGAGTAGGGAATGTCTTCGGCAAAAGACCAGTGCGACAACGCGCCTTGAACCAGAAACAGGCTGTCTACCGGCCTGACCAGATGTCCGGTGCCATTTGGACCAGATAACACTGACGAAGCAACGATACACCCAAAACTATGCCCCATCACGTGACAACGGGCTTCCGGCGCTGTCGTCAACAACTGGTTCAGAAAGGTAAATCCTCCGGATTGCCCAAACCTCCGGGCCCGGTCTTTCATTTTCCAGAATGACAGTTGCTGGAGCAAACTCACAATCCATCCCGGCGCCCGTGAAGCAAAACTGGTATCGGCGCCATAACTTGGAACCTGTGAGTCCAGTTCTGGAATATCCGAAGCTGGGACCTGGGCTTCGAGCAATTCAAAGAAGGAAAGCGGGTCAAACGGCATGTGGTCGCTTCCAGGAGCTGAACTCAAGCCTCCGCCAATCAACCCGGATTCCTGATACAGCACCTTGCAGGCAAACAATATCTCACGTGGAGGCTTTTCCCTTGAGTCACCGTGGGTTCGCTCATAGTCCAGGATGATTTCGAGCGCTTCGTTGGCCAGTTCCGTCGGCGTCAGGCAGGGGTAATAGTCAGCCGTGTGCTCGTCGGTTGTTCCGTGGCCAAATTCAACCGAATCAGTCGTTTCAGGTTGTCCAGCAAGCTGCTCGTTGCCCCAGGGCAAACTTGGCCAATGGAGCCCTACCAGCAGGGGGTTGAATTCTGGACAGGCCGTCCGCACCCGATCAATGTCAATTTCACAATCCGCCATCGCCTTGATCCAGCGGTTGTATTGATCAATCGCCGCCGGGATATCGCCTTTCCAGCCATGACTGATGACAAAAACATCGGTGACTGGTTTTTCAGCCAGGGTACTGAGCACAACTTCGCTCAATTTCCCGTGTTCATCATCGGTGCGCTCCTGACCATTTTCATCAAAACACACCAGATGATAGAGAATATCCGTTTCAGGAATCGTGACTTTCGGCATCGGAGGTCTCCCAGAGTGAGTGACGTTTAGAGTTCCGCCTTCAGGCGGTGCCGTAGATCGAAAGCATTTCTGTTCAAAGTTTTACCGCCTGAAAGCGGAACTCTGAACATTTTTTGGCCTGAAGAATCGGTTTTTTTCGCTTTAGAAGACAACGGTGAACAATTTTTTGAAAAACGTGAAAGGAACTCAGAGAAGACGTGAACTTGAATGCGTATTGGTACGGATCATAAGACGGTCTTCTCATCGAAATCAACAACTTTTTTTCACTTCAACTGGACTAAGTTTCCCACCTGCCACTGAATATTTTTCCAACTGGCAGGCAAGCTTTTTCGCGTTCTAAATCCGCTTGCTTAAAGTCAACAATTCATTTTTTATCAATATTTTACAAGTGAAATTACCTTCAAAAGAGTGAGAGCCTTCTCAAGTCTAATCCTCAATGAAAACAGCCAGGAAGACAGGTGTCTTCCTGGCTGTTTTTCCCCTCTTTAGGAACCAATCAGTTCCTCACAATCCCTTTGCTTCGGACAGCGGCCAGCCAGAGCGGGAATTCGTTGAGCAATCGGTCATAGAGTTCTTCATCTGAAATCCTGGCAATGTCGTTGAGGGCAAAAAACGAAGCGTTATCCACAATCCGGCCCGGCAGCGTATCAATGCGTTCCAAAGCGCCGAATTTGGCGTTTCCAATTCCGACAAATTGCCAGAAGATCGGATATTGTGCCGCGTTTGTAATGATTTCCTGGATTTCCTGGTTCTTTTTGACGCCTCCGTCACTGACAAAGACGATAAAGGCTGGGATCGGGCCCGGTTCTTCGACGACATATTTGTGAACGATGTCACGCATCACCAGCGGTTCATCATTGTGGCCGTAAATATCCCGGTCGGAGAGGGCTTCGCGGTTGACGTAGCCTTCGAAATTGTGGACCGTGGCCGGTGCCAGCCGTTTGAACCGATGGTCAAAACGCCAGACATCGAGGCTGCCGTCATCATCAAAGGAAAGCGCTACGGCCAGGATGCGCTCCACGACGTTTTGCACCGTCCCGTTTTTATACAACTGGGTCATGGAGCCAGTGATATCCATCGAAAGCCCAACTCTGGCTTTCACACCCGTCAGGTTTTTCCTGGCCAGTGTCACCTCGACTTTCTGCTTGAGAAGACTCACTTTTGGAGGAAGCGGCACGTGCGGCGTCAATGAAACAACTGGCGGTGGTGGAGCAACGACAACCGGTGCTGATGGTGGCGGAGCGCCTGCCGATGAGGTCGAGTGTTCCTGGTAATAGCGATCTACAAAGCCTTGTAATCCAGACCGATAGCCCTGGCCGACGGCCTGAAATCGCCAGTCTCCGTCTTTGCGGTACAGTTTGCCAAACTCCAGCGCGGTTTCCGTGCTCGAATCGTCACTGAGCGAAAAACGGGCCAGCTCGCGGTTTGTGTCTTCATCCACCACACGAATGAAGGCATCGCGGACCTGTCCGAAACTCTGGTTCTTTTCAAGCGCTCCATCAATCGTGACGACAAAAACCAGTTCGGTAATCGCCGGGTCAACTTTAGGAAGCTCAACCCGGATCACTTCGGCGTCTTCTGAAACGCCTCCCTGTCGGTTGTCACCTGAGTGAATGACAGATCCATCCCGTGACCGGAGATTGTTATAAAAAACAAAATATTCCTCGTGCGGGATTTTTCCATTGCTTCCCAGCATAAATACTGATGCATCAATATCATAGGGTGTACCAGACTGGCTTGTCTTCCAACCAAGCCCAACCAGCACCCGCTTTAATTGCGGCGCTTCTTTCGAGAGATTGACGCGACCACCTTTGGTCAAATGTACTGGCATGTTTAAACTCCTTTCAGGGTGAGGGCTGAGAAAACCAGGGCTCAGGGCTTGGGGCGGAAGACTCGCAAGCTCGGAGCAATCGAAGGGATGAGGGATGAAGGATGAGGGATGAAATAAAACCAATTCTTCAACCCATCGTCTTCAGCTTTCACATATAGATTTTTGATAGCGCTGCAGTGGGACGAGATCTTGTGTGAATTGGATTGAGCATCCCGAAGGGTTGCAGTTCGGATAGCCGGTTGGTTGCGAGGTTTTGGGAGCTACCACCGGGAAAAGTTGCTTCTCCACCTCCGCGCGAGCCGCGCCCGCAGGGCGCGGCTCGCGCGGAAAAAAGAATCGGCCACCGGATCCGGTGGTAGGCCCAAAGCGGCCAACCGACCGGCTATCCGAACTGCAACTCTTCGTGGTGCAAAACCAAAAACCGACACATGAAAGCTTAGGGCTGAAGACTTGGTTTTATTTCATCACTCATCCTTCATCCCTCATCCCTTGAATTGCTCCAAGCCCGCTGCCTTCCGCCCTATTCTAAATGTTCTTCGGCGCATTTGTACAAATACTGTTCGGTGGCCAGTCGGATGGCTTCGGCAAAGGGTCGGGCAGGTTCAGACTGACTTTGGCCAAGAAGGAACGCTTTTGGAAAAACACGCGATAAAAGTGGATCCGTGACCTTCCCCTCGTCAACCGAATAGATCCGCCGTTTTTCAGCCGCATCCAGTTTTTCAGGTAATTCAGCCCAGACAATCGGTTCATAGGCTGCCAGGCTGGCCGAACTGGTTTCAACCAGACAGCCAATCGTTTTGGTATTTTTTTCAAAAACATGCAAACCACTTTCAGCCAACATCAAAAGCCCGGCCTGTGAGCCATCGAGTTGGATCACCATTCCAGGTAAAACCTTCGGAGGATCTTTGAAAAACTCGTCCGGCTTTTCAACCACTGTGCTTTCAAGTGAAAGCGGTTCTTTGCTTTTTTCCTTGGGCTGGGAATATTGAATCAATTTCACCGCCCATTGATGGCGGGCAGCAACAGCCAGATACCACGAAACGAGTTCGCAGATGAACTCCGGGTTTTTTCCATAGACTGCGACAATCACGTGGTCGGGTTCTTCGAATGTCAGTGCGAACATATCAATCAGCAGCCTGGACCGCATTTCGGCAAGTTGTTCCAGTTCAAGCTGATATGGTTTCAGTTCCTTCAAATTGTGCTGGTAAAAATCAAGCAGGATCTGATTTTCAAGTGTCCGTGATTTTTCCTCCAGTTCCCCTCCCCGGATGGTCAATTGTTTTAAAATTGGAAGTCTGGCCAGCAACGCCCCAAGCGCTGGGGCATGTTTTTTCTTTTGTTGCTGCTGGATACTGCGTTCAACCCGGTATTTTTCATTCCTGAGGTTGGTAAAGGCAATGCTATGAGTAAGTTTCAGGACGTTGCGCACAAATTCGGAGCTGCGTTCGGCCAGGTCCCGCAAACGGCTTTCAGCCAGTCGAACGGCGCTGGCTTTGGTTGACCCATCTTCCCGTGGCTGAACCATCACTGAAAGCGTTTCTCCCGCAACCGAAACGGCTGCCCGGAGCGGAAGCGACTGGGCATACCGGTTGAGGGCGGCACTGAGCGGCACCAACAGTTCACGTTCCAGACACCGCTTGAGCGGGCGGGCGCCATACACGACATCATACCCTCTGGCTGCCAGAAAGTCGGGAACTTCCGGGCTGACATCCAGATGCAGATTGCGAAACTTGATCCCTTCACGACGCTGCATTAAATCAATTTCACGCCGGGCCACGGCCACGATAGTTTCGGGTGAAAGCGGCCCAAACGGAACGATGCGATCAATGCGGTTAAACATCTCTGGCCGAAGGTAGCTGCGCACCGCTTCGACAAAGTGCCGGACCACGGCTTCCGGCTGGCGATCATCGCCAAACCCGATGGTATTTCGACGATAGGATTCAGCGCCTAAATTCGAAGTCATAATCACCACGGCATTGCGAAAATCGGCCAACCTTCCGCTGGCATCGGTCAGGCGGCCTTCCCCGATCACCTGCAGCAGCAAATCGAAAAACATCGGGTGGGCTTTTTCAACTTCGTCAAACAAAATCACCGAAAAAGGCTGTTCGCGCACTTTGGCGGTCAGCAGTCCTTCAGCCAGCCCCAAACCGCCGATTAAGCGCAGGATTCCTGCCGGGGTGGCAAATTCACTCATATCAAAGCGGGTCATCCGGGTTCGATCACGAAACAGGAATTCCGCCAGCGCCTTGGCCATCTCAGTCTTTCCAACACCTGTCGGACCAACAAACAGAAATGATGAAAGGGGGCGATTGGGACGGGTTACACCAGCCTTAATGGCTGCCAGCAGGTCAACCACCAGATCCACGGCCTGGGGTTGCCCGATGACCTGTTGACTGAACCAGGAGTGAACGCTCTCTAAATCCAGCGGAATTGATTCGTCCAGCAAAAAGAGCGGCAGACCCGTTTCACGTGAAAACGTCTGGGTGACCTCCGTCGTGGTGAGGGTCGAACCTTCAACCGCATCCTGGATCAAATTCTTCAAAAAACGGAGCGGGCGCCCAGGGTAGGCCGAATACGTCGCATATCGGCGATGCAGCCGATCAAGAGTCTCAATCCCCAGGTCGTCAAGCACCACTTCGCGACCCGGGACCAAATCCGAAGCCACCCGGCGCAGGATTTTTTGACCAACCTCAAGGGATGGCTCTGAAATGTCAATTCGATGAAACACCTGAAGCAAATGCGGATCTTCGCGTTCGATCACAGTAATTTGCTCCGGAGTGCATTCCGCCACCACAAGCATATCACCCCGAGCGAGATACGAGCGGAAGAAACTGGCAATTCCCTGTTCGTTGCTGACGGATTTTCCGACCTCCATGAGTTCAACCAGGTTTCCCAAATGAAGCAGTGCTTTGGTGTGTGTAGCTTCTCTCCAGACATCAAGACAGCGCTCCTGCCACATCCCAAACCCGGTCATCCCAGCTACGAGCCTGGAGCCCGAAGTTGCCCAAAACGGAGTATGTCCAAGATTATATTTATTTCGAGTGCGAACCAGTTCGTGAAAAATGGCTGTCTTTCCTGTACCCGAGGCCCCAACCAGGAGGACACTGCGTTGAACACGTCCAGTTAATGCGGCGGCAAGCGATTCAACCAGCTCATCCACCTCGTAGGCAACCGAAAGAAAACCACTGTTGAGGTTGGTTGCGACCTGCTCAAGGACAGATTTCTTTTTTTCAGGATCGTCGTCCTTTTTGGACATCACCTGCTTTGGACGCAGTAACGTGATTTGTTGAGTCAGGTAACAGGTCTGGATTTCTTCAGCCTGCTGCAGAAGCAATAATTTATACAACGAGAGGTTAGATTCCGTTCGCAAAATATGCTGACGAATCTGTTTGAGGACTTCTTCGTTTAAATCTCCGGTTCCGCTGACAATGACCATCTCTTCAAGTTCTGGTAAATAAGCCAGTTGCGCGTCACCGTGCTGCCAGGTTACGCCAGAAAATTCCAGGTTGATCGGCTCCCGCCAAAACACGCCTTTTGGTGGATTCAGGTCGAGATTCCATTGACGCAATTCAATTGGATCGGAGAGCTGGCGCCGATGAACCGTTCCCAGTGGCAAATTTTCCAACACCTGAGCGATGTTTGCCGACAATGCGCCGTGGGCTTTTACAGGCTGATTTGTCAGGCACGAAAATTCTGGAAACAACAGCGCTTTCGAGAGATAGGTGTCATCGCCGAGCTTGAGAATAATTCCGAAAAATTTCCAGTCGAGGGTTGGCATGGTTTTAGGGTTCAGGGTTTGGGGTTTGAAAACCAGGGTTCAGGGTTCAGGGTTCAGGGTTCAGGGAAAAGACAAAAAAGATCAAAAGGACATAAAGGACTCAGGGTTCAGGGTTCAGGGTTCAGGGTTTTCGAAACCAGGAGGCCCTAAAATTTTGTTTTTGCCACCAGTGACCTTGACCGTGCGATACGCTTTCTCAGGATCAAAACTCCAAAACAACAAACCCAAAAATCTTTAAACCCCGAACCCCGAACCCTGGTTTTCAAACCCTGAACCCTGAACCCCGAACCCTGGTTTTCAAACCCTGAACCCTGAACCCTGCTTTCGGTTTATTTGCCTTTTAAGCGACGAAAAAGAGCCAGAGCACCCTGAGAGACCATGTAGCTCATAAAAATCGCTTAAATCGGCAATAAACGCGATTAACGGTCATTTCGCGAGCGGGATCGCTTCCCTGGTTGAGCCAGGATTTCATCTGCGAAGAATTTTGCCGCATTGCTGAGCAAAGTTTCACGCCGGGTGGTTGGGTCATACTTGTCAATTTGCCTGAGCAGAGTTCGTTTATCGGATTTTTCCAGAACTTCGCGCGCCCGTCGGCACCACTGCTCCTGATCCTCGGTGGAAAGGCGCTCCAGGACCTGATAAGCGGTTTCCTTGGCGGTTTCCTCCTTGGTCAGGACCGCAACCGGCGCGGGTTCGTCAAAGGGCAGCAGGCTGGATTTGCCCGATGAGGTTGGTTTCCCTGATTTCCCACCGGTTGTGATGGCAAGTTCGATGTACTGGCTGATGCCGGCCAGGTTTTGGACTTCAAAACCGGTTTTTTGGGCAGCAGTTTGAGCAAATTCGACCACGCGTTTGCCGTCGTCCACCGACAGGTTGTATTTGCTGATCCACCCCGACGCCAGCGAGATTTCCTTTGCGGTCGGTTTGCGTTTGAGGTCAAAAATTTTCAGGAAGTGTTTGACGAAGCGCTCGGGTTCGGCCAGCGTCAGATGCCGCTCCGCCGTGAATTCCGGCACGTCCAGTCCGGCATTGCCCACCAGCAACCCGGCCTGGCTGCCGAATAATTCGAGATCGTCGAGGTTGATCGTGATTTCGGAAGCTTCAGGTTGGGCTTGAAGGCGCTTTTTGCGGGCGATGAGCTTGTAGTCAGCCTCGTCGGCCTCGATCAGTTGCACCGAAAGCACGCCGTCCTGGATCGGAAGCCCTTCGAGTTCGCTGATCACGTTTTTGAGGGCCGTCACTCGAAGCGAAAGTTTCTGGTAGCGTTCTGACAACACGCCCATTTCCTCGAACAGCTCTTTGGTTCGGCGCTCGTACTGGTCAATTCGAAACAGCTTGGGTTCGATGAGTTTGTAGACCAGTTGCGAAATGCCACTGCGAAACCCCAGCAGCACTTTGGCCCGCGTCGGGAGCGAGTAATTCAGCCTGAGATTCATTTCGATTCGTTCGTCAAACACGACCCGGACGGTCTCGCGAACATTTTTTCCTTCGCCCCGGCTGATGAACTCCAAGGTTGATAAAATATTGAAAAGACTGATCTTAGACAGTGTATTGCGCTGATTTTTGTCGTAAAACGAGTTTTCCCAGGTGATGTTGACCTTCTTGAGCCGGGCGAGGGATTCGCGAATGGCCTTGCGCGAATTTGACCCGTAGGGCTTGCCCAGCACCTTGAGCAACTGGCGGATGGCAAAGGTCAAAACCCTGGGCTTGCCCTGCGACTCCCACAGGTAAATCAACCCGTACAGGGTTTTCTGGTCCTCGGTCGTGAGATTGCCAAGCACTTTGTCGGCGCTGAGTTCGACCCGGGCCACAAGCTGGCTGCCATTTGGGACTGAAATTTGTTTGACCAGCGTGCGGTCGTCGAGGACGGGAGTTCCCTTGGAAAGCTGCCAGATTGAGGGCCAGCGTTCGAGGTTGAGTTCCGAACGAATCAACGTTTCATTGGTCAGGTTTTGTTTTTTGGTGTTTTTGGGGTCTTCAAACAAGACCTCCTGGATTGAGTCCGTCATCAACCGATTCCTCCTCCGAAAGACCCAACCGGGGTCTGCGCTGCCCGAAACGAAAAATGTGTTGTGTGGAATGACCCGGCTATTGAACCACCATGGGTTTTGTTGAATCAAGCCAGGATAAGAACTTGTTTCGGAAATAAAAACAAAAAAAGAAAAAGAAAAAAGAATAAAAACACACACACACTAACACACACAAAAGCGCTTCGCGCGCGTGCTCGCGCGCATGCGCGTTGTGTGTGTTTATAGTCTTTAAAATAGTCTTATATAGTTAGAGGTTTTTTTCCACAGGATAACTTATTTATTTTCAATAGTTTACAAAAATCGTGGGTCCAGCAAATACCCCACTTGGGTCCAGCAAATACCCCACTTGGGTCCAGCAAATACCCCAGTGGGTCCAGCAAATACCCCACTTTTGGCCAAAAAATGGGCCTTCGGTACAGCAAATACCCCACATGGGTCCAGCAAATACCCCACATGGGTCCAGCAAATACCCCACTTTTGGCGATTTGGGTCCAGCAAATACCCCACATGGGTCCAGCAAATACCCCACATGGGTCCAGCAAATACCCCAGTTGAGTGAGGTATTGTCAGATTTGTGGGTCCAGCAAATACCCCACCTTTTTGGCCCTTCAAACGCCGATTTATTTTGAAATAAATACTGTTTTTTAGAAAATAAAAATAAAGCCTGGGTCCAGCAAATACCCCACTTTTTTGAGGCTGATAAAGCACTGATAAGCCATCTGGGTCCAGCAAATACCCCGGTTCTCTGAGGCTGATAAAACACAGGTACAGCGCCTGGGTCCAGCAAATACCCCACCTTTTTGAGACTGATAAAACACGGATGCGCCACGTGGGTCCAGCAAATACCCCACCTTTTAAAAGCCATTGAACCATCTGGGTCCAGCAAATACCCCACCCTCAATCGAGCTAAATATGGCTGATCTGTTGAGCCTTCACGCCTGTTTTTGACGAATTGAGAGAAATGGGGTCCAGCAAATACCCCACCTGACGTCAGATTATGAGTTATACCAGTTTGTAGTCAGTCGTCAGTCGTCAGTCGTTCGCTAAGTACAAGTCCCCATAAAAGGGGGATGAAATTCGACCACTCGCTGGCAGAAACATTGGTTTTCGCCCGGATGGGCGCTGGAAAATAGCCGGTGGCAAGTGTCGCTTTGGACACGCGGCCACCGGACAGAGCCGCCATCACGGGTTCGCGCCCGGATGGGCGCTGGAACAGGAGTCGTGAGCCAGAAGCCGAAAATTCGACGAAAAACGAGACCCGAACCAGCTTCCAGCGCCCATCCGGGCGCGAACCACGGCGGACCGACGCTCCGGTGGTGTGCCCAAAGCGGCAAACCACTGGCTATTGTCCGGCGCCCATCCGGGCGAAAGCCAATTCGGAGGAACCAAAATTCCATCCCCCATTTATGGGGACTTGTACTAAGTTTATTTGATTGAATTACTTGACTGTTTTCTAATCCGAAGACTCCATTGCAAGTTGGTATTATGAATTATGAATAGAATAACTGCTTTATCATCAATGAGATCAGGTTGTGTCATCTGAACTTGTTCATTGCCGATGCGGTTTTTTGCTTCAATTCAATCTGGGTCCAGCAAATACCCCACTTTAGAACTTGTTATACCATTTTGGAATGAAGTCCCCGCATGAGAAAATAGCCAAGTAGTTCAATCAAATGAAGTTAGTGGACTACTGACTACGATCTACTGACTACAAACTGGTATTCGTTCAGATTTGGGTCCAGTAAATACCCCACTCTTGAGCTCTCCAGTCCGGAAAATTCCTTTTCAACCAGGCAACAACGAAAATGAGTCTGCAGGTAAACTATTGAAAATAAAGATATATTTTGAGCCTGTACTTCTTTTCAATCAGATGCTCAGGGCGGTGAATACCTTCAATCCCGGCACCTTTTGAAGTGATTATGGGCCAAATCAACGAGCTTATGACCGCTGGATAGGGAAGCAGGGCTGAAGTTGCGGGAACTTGATAAAACCTTGAAGGTCTTATCTATAAGTTATTTTAAATCAACTGGTTATATTTAGTTCTGCTTCTGACTTTACCTGATTTAGACGAAAGCAGGTTCAAAAAATACCCGCCTGGGTCCAGCAAATACCCCACCCTCAAACAGTTCTGACATTCGAGGTGTTGCGAGTAAGTGTTCTAAACCTGGTAACTGTTGAAAATAAAAGTATTGAGATGTTTTTTAAAGAAAATCTCGGCCAATTTGATCCAGCCATTTTTTCACAAAAGCTCCGAGCTTTGGGCCACGCAAGCTTCAAAAAGAAAGGCCCTCAGTACACCAAATACCCCACGTGTGAGGCTGATTGAAAATTATTACCGACGGTGAAAAGTAAATGGAACTACGATATTTTACTGTTAGTTCGTTGCTTTTTCCTGAAGTAAAATCTCAAGTTCTGATTTGTCTCTTGCTGGTTTGTTCGTACAGCAAATACCCCAGGCTGGGGCAAAGTGACAACATGACAAGATGAGAGGGTGACAGGCATAAGCACCAGGAGAAGGAACTTTGAGCCTGTGTGAGGCAAGGAGACGGGGAGACCGAGGGACAGGATGATCATTCTCAATTCTTCATTCTGCCTCATCAGTTCTCAAGCTCGACTGGGAGCGGCAGCGACGACAGCACAAAGGTATTGAGATCTGCCGATGAGGGAAACTCAACTGAAAGCAATTCAGACCGCAAATCGAGTGTACGGCCAGTGTGTTCATAGACCCGCACGATTGGCAGGAGCTTGAGCGGTGATGATTCTGGCAGGTCATCTGACTGGTGGCTGGCAAGGCGGCTGAGTGCTTCATTCCAGTTGCTGGCAAACTCAAGCAATACTGACAGTCCCGATTGGGTTGGACCAACTGGGAGGACTCTCAGTTGGATTGGGATAAATAGACTGGAAGTAGCATAAACCAGATGGGTTCCGGCTTCATTCTGAAGAAGCTGGTAGGCCAGAGCACCAGACATTTCGAGGCACACGGCTGAAAATCCAAGCGTCCGTGGCAACGTGACGGTCGAAACTGTCAGCCCCTGATCGTCAGCAGCCCACTGGCGGTAGAGATTAGCCAGCCTTCCCTTCCAATCTGCAATGCCTGGGTATTCATTGAGTGTGTAAAACAAAGCGAGAGCCCCGGTTGTCTCCTTGTTTTTGAGTGAGTGGGCCAGGGTTTCAAGCAAGGCTGTTTCCCGCACAATGTCGGCGACATAATCGGTTGGAGACTGACCGATGCTTACACCTTCGGTTGCAAATTCCTGGAGATAGAGGTGAACATCACTGGCGGCAACAAACTCTTGTGCGAGCTGACTTAACCCTGCCGAGCGATGGCTGAGATGGCGCTGGACCAGGTGTCGTTTGGAAACCCGCGAAACCTTTGTCCATTGGGTTGCGTGAGGTGATGTCTTTTTCGCCTCTAACCGCGTACTTCCCCGTTCAATCATGCGCTGAACCCGTTGCAGGTGCTCGCGAACCAGAAAATACCGTTCGTGCGCTGGATCCAGTGCATCCAGTGAAACCTGGCCAGTTGGGCGCAACACACTGATTTCTTGTTCAATCCGATGAACTATCCGCTCTGTTTGTTTCAGAATGTCTTTGGCTGGGCTGACAGCCAGCACCAGTGACAGGGATGAACTCTGTTTGACTGGTTCAATCGCCTGAACAATGACACCAAAACCTTCAGGCTGGGGCAGCACGCTGATCAAGGTCAGCGATTCAAGCGGGAGTGCCGCCAGCCGAGCCGCCACAGGTTGAATGAGATTGCGTTCGAGTGACCGCTTGAGTGCGCGGGCGCCGAGCTGGGGATGGTATCCAAGCGAAATAATGGCTTCCATCGCCCGTGGATCAACATACAACGTGGCTTTTCGGCGTAGAAGTCCTTCACGATGAAGAATTTCCCCAAATAATCCCTGGGCAATCCGCTCGATTTCGGGTCGGGAGAGGCGTTCAAACGGGATAATCCGGTCCAACCGGTTGAAGAATTCAGGTTTGAAGAATTTCTGAGCGGCGGTGAGGTAGGCGGCTGTTTCGTGACTGCCATCGGTGTGAAATCCAAGGGTCGTCTGGGCCTCCCTCACGCCCAGGTTCGAGGTTAAAACCAGAATGGCGTTTGAAAAATCGGCGGTTCGCCCGAGGGCATCGGTCAATCGTCCATCCCCCATGACCTGGAGCAACAAATTGAACATATCCGGATGGGCTTTTTCGATTTCATCCAGTAGCACGACCGCAAATGGCTGGCGGCGAATGGCGCTGGTCAGGAGCCCTTCAGGCTGGTCAAATGTTCCAATCAGTCGGGATACCGCTGCTGGGGTGAGATATTCGTTCATGTCAAAGCGCAGCAGTTTGTCTTCGTGACCAAACAAATACCGGGCAATTGTTTTGGCACAATGGGTCTTCCCTACCCCGGTTGGACCGAGGAACAACATGGCCGCCAGTGGTCGGGTGGGGTCGCTCAATCTGGCTTTGGCAACTGAAACCACATCCGCCACCGCCGTGATCGCCACTTCCTGACCAATCACGAGTTGCCGCAAGGTGTCAAAAATGTCTTTGCGGTCCAGTTTGACTTCATCGTCCAGGTACGCCAGCGACAATCCGCTGCTGGCCTGGAATTCACGCAATACCGCCTGACGGTTGATAAAGTGGCCGGTATGTTTGACCGCCAGTTGGCGCAAAAAACCGGCAGCTTTGCCAGGAAAGACGGCTTCTTTGACAAACCGGCGCTGGAGGTCAATCACAACTGGCAGTGAATCAAGTGAAAAGGTGCACTGGTGGCGGAGTTCAAACTGACGCTTGCAATCAATCAGAACTTCGAGTGTTTCGTCCGCATTGGTTGGTTCAACAAACAGTGGGTGAAAGAGGTCGGCGAACGACCGATCTTTTTCACGCAACACTCGAAGGGATTCGGGCGTGATTTCACCCAGGATTCGCACGTCCCGGCGTTCGATATAGGGCTTGAGGACATCGGCCACCGACAGGCTGGAACTGCTTGATTGACCAGCCATAAACAAACCGAGCAGATCGTCAAAATAGAGGACCAGTTTGAGCCGCCTGGCTTCTTTCAGAATAGCAATCAAGCGGTCTTCCCATTGGCCAACATATGCCATGCCCGAAATCAATCGCTGTGGAGACAGGAGCCAGACCTGACCGCGAAATTGTTCTTCTTCAGTTGTGGCCAGCGGACGTTGCGTGCGTTGGAGTTCGCTTCGATACACCAGTTCCTGGATGATGGTGGTTTTTCCAACCATGCGTGGACCGACCACCACCACAGGGCGCTGGTCTTCTTCGGCCAGAAGTTTTGAAAGTTCAGTTACTTCGCGTTCGCGCCTGATTGCCCGATCAAGTTCGTCGGGATAGAGCCGATTGAGCAGCCGTCCGACTTTGTGGAGTTCCCGATATCCGCTCGTTACCCGCTGGGCGCCGAGCATCGCAAACAATGAGACTGGCTCTGGTTTCACCACATCTGGGACGTTGACAAAGACTTCGACCGAGGTCACCCAGACTTTTCCTTCAAGGCTATAGCTGGCCGGTTCGGTAAAGCTGTCGCTCTCATCCTTGAATTGCTTGCGAAAGTAGGCGGCAAGTGTGTCTTTGGCGCGGTCAAAAAGTGATTCACCCCGTTCAATATCAAACCAAACGTCAGGCAATTTCGGCGAAAAGGCAATCCGGCGATCAAAGGCTTCAAAGACCACGATGAGTAGCCGGCAGGTGTGGGTTTTCTTGGCCAGTTCAAAGGAAAATTTCCAGACGTATTCTTCCAATGGTGGATGAAACGTCAGTTGGGCGAGTTCATCCCGATCAGGTGTGCGTGCCAGTTCGCGGAGTTTTTGCCCTAGTGCAAAGGAAAATTTATCCAGCGCCGATTGCAGACTGGCATGTGAAATCACTGGCTCGCTGAAAAATAGTGGTTGAACTTGATAGAGAAAGCCTCTGGCTTTTCCAGTCTGCTTTTGTTCGTTCACGTAAACGGGGATGGTGAATTTCATGAGTGAGTGAAGAGCAAAAAAGCGAGATAGTGAGTAGCGAGGTAGCGAGTAGCCAACCCAACTACGTAAACCAGCAGACTCAGCCGCGCTTAGGGAGCGTAAAAAAACAACTTCTTGTTTTCGTTTGGGAATCAGGCATTTGGATTGAGCATCCTGAAAGGCTGCCGTTCGGATAGCCGGTGGTTGCGAGGCTTTGGGAGCTACCACCGGGACCGATTTGTTTCCCCAGTCTACCTCTCCCCGCTTCGCCCGCGCCCCGCAGGGGCGCGGGCGAAGCGGGGAGAAACAAGAGGAATGGCCATTGGATCCGGTGGTAGGCCCAAAGCGGCCAACCGACCGGCTATCCGAACTGCAACGCTTCGCGGTGCAAAACCAAAGCCTGGGCGTGACAGAACACCCACGCCCTCAGGAACTTATTTTTTAACGCTCCCTTACTTTTACTGCCGGGTGCCGACCAAAGCCCCAAAAAGTACACTGAAAAAGAGCTTTCAGGCAACAAGTCGGAAGTTTCTGTTAAGGAAAAAAGGACTGAGTTTAAGCCTTTGCCGGGTTATTTGCTGGTAAAGTGAAACAGAAGAATGGTTGAAAACTTGCTTGTTTAAAAGACAACCCTTTAGAAATTAAGGAGATAGTCTGTTCATAATTCATAATTCATCATTCATAATTTCTAAAAACTGGTCAAAGGTGCGGTGGCGATGGTAGGCTATTGAAAGAATCAAACACAACCTGCCCTCCTTCCCCTGGAGTCCTGGGTTGCCCCACAAAAGTCCTTATCTGGCACTCATCTCAACATCTGGATGGATCAAATTTTATGAACTACTTCGTCACCGGCGGCACGGGGTTCATCGGTAAATTTCTGGTCGAACGTCTTGCACGGCGCAAGGACGCCACCATTTATGTCCTGGTGCGCGAGTCGTCGCAGGATAAGTTTGAATTTCTGCAGGAACGCATTGGTGAAAACGGCAAAAAACTGGTTCCGATTTTCGGTGATATCACCAAACCGGGTGTGATCTCCCCGGCAAATTTAAAGAAGCTCAAGGGAAAGATTGATCACGTGTTCCATCTGGCGGCTATTTATGACATGGATTTAGACGAAGAAACCGCCGAAGCCTTCAATGTCGAAGGAACACGCAACGTCGTGAAACTGGTCAATAAACTGGGTGGGGATGTTCGGTTGCACCATACCAGTTCGGTGGCGATTGCCGGTTCCGACTTTGCCGGGCAATTTACGGAAGACATGTTTGACGAAGGCCAGACGTTGACGCATCCCTATCACCGGACCAAGTTTGAATCCGAACAAATTGTGCGCGAGGAATCAACCGTTCCGTTTCGCATCTACCGACCCGGCGTGGTCATTGGGTCAAGTGTGACGGGCGAGATTGATAAAATTGACGGGCCGTATTATTTCTTCAAGACGCTCCAGAAAATCAGCTACAAGATTCCGAAATGGCTGCCGTTGCTTGGAATTCACGGCGGAAAAGTTCCGATTGTCCCGGTTGATTATGTCGCCAATGCAATGGATGCAATTGCCCATAAACCAAATCTGGACGGAAAAGCCTTTTTCCTGTTACAGGCCAATTCACCGTCAGTGGGTGAACTGATTGAAACCATTCTGGCGGCGGCTCACGGTCCAGGCTTTGCCCACAAACTTGAATTGCCCTGGTTGAATGCTCCGTTGCGAACTGCGACAGAATCCATTGATCGTGTGATGCCAGACCGAATCAAGAAACAAATTGCGAAAGCCATTGGGGCACCGGTTTCAACTCTGAGTTTTTCGTTTGTGACCACGGTTTTTAGTGACCGCAACACTCGGGCGGCGCTCAAAGGCACCGGCATTCGATGTCCAAATCTGGTTGATTATGCCCCGGTCATCTGGCAGTTTTGGGAGCAATACCTTGATTATGACTACACTGTTCCAGTGAAACTGGTCCGTAAACTGACCGGGAAAGTGGTGCTCATTACTGGAGCGTCGAGTGGAATCGGTTTTTCCACCGCCAAAAAACTGGCGGCGACTGGCGCCAAAGTGCTGCTGGTGGCCCGCACGCGTGAAAAACTTGAGGAAACCCAACGCATTATTGAGAATGCTGGCGGCGAAGCCTATGTCTACCCCTGTGATCTCAATGATTTAGAAGCGATTGACAAAATGGCGGCGGATGTGTTGAGTGATTTCGGCGCCGTGGATGTCTTGATCAATAATGCCGGACGTTCGATCCGACGGGCGGTGGATGAATCCTATGATCGCTTCCACGACTTTCAACGCACGATGCAGCTTAACTACTTTGGTGCCGTGCGGTTGATTATGGCGTTGCTTCCCAGCATGCAACAGAACCGAAGCGGCCAGATCATCAACATCAGTTCAATCGGCGTGCAACTCAACGCGGCTCGTTTTTCGGCCTATGTGGCAAGTAAAGCCGCGCTTGATGCCTTCAGTCGGTGTCTTTCAGCGGAGGTCAGGGATTACAATATCCATATCACCGCCATTTATATGCCGCTGGTTCGGACGCCAATGATCGCACCGACAAAAATTTACAGCTACGTGCCCACCTGGTCACCGGAAGACGCGGCCAACACAGTCATCAAGGCCATTGTGGACCGTCCCAAGAGCATTGCGACGCCGATGGGAACGGCGGCGGCGGTCAGCTATGCCCTCTGGCCCAAAGTCAATGACTACATTCTTTCAAAGGGCTTCCAGTTATTCCCCTCCTCGGCGGCGGCCAAAGGCCAGAAAGGGAAAGAGGGGCCATCTCCAAAACCAACGCTGGAACAGGTCATCTTTGCCAATGTCTTCAAGGGTGAACACTGGTAATACCATTTAGGGCTGGGGGAAACACAAGTTTATCAACAATTTAGCCTTTTGCTCATGCGATAGGATATTGGTAATGCCAGTTAAGAGTTTAAGCAGTTTTTGGGTCTCAGCCCAGGAACTGGGCGAAAGAGTTAAAGCCTCGGGTGGAGCGTAGCGGAATCCGTGGAAAACAGAATCGGTGGCGATAAATTCCGCCGCCGCCCAGGCCACGCTGACCGGTGATGGACGCCACGGATTCCATTCGCTGATGCTCATTCCACCCGAGGCTTGAAGACTGTCACCCGCTTCGCGGATTCAAAACCGCTCTTTTTCAACTCTTAAGTACCTTGTCATAAGTTTACTGAAAGATTGGGATTTGGTAAGGGACTGTAAAAAATCAACTTCCCGTTTTCGTTTGGGAATCAGGCATTTGGATTGAGCATCCTGAAAGGCTGCAGTTCGGATAGCCGGTGGTTGCGAGGCTTTGTGAGCTACCACCGGGAACAGGTTCGTTCTCTCCAGTGCTCCCCCGCTTCGCGGTGCAAGACCAAAACCTGGATGTGGCAGAACACGCCCCAGGAACTTATTTTTTAACGCTCCCTTAGTGTTTGATTTTTTTCGTGTTTTTCGTGGTTAAAAATGTCTTGGAATTTTCGGTAAGGTACTTAACTGGCATTAGTATGGCCGAAATCCTTTGAAGAGCAGTGCTTTTCGAATCTCTCTGAGCTTTTTGGTATTCCGGGCTGAAACCATAACTTCATTGTGATGGGACACTTCAAAGAAGGCATCCCCGCCTTGTGGAATAACTATCACGTCTTCCCAGACCGTGTGCCCAAACATCAGCGAATCATAGCATATCGAAATAATATGGGCCGTTTCCGTTGAATCGGCTTCAAGAACATCATCACACTTTGCCGGTAGGCCAAGCCATGCGTGATGAAGCGACCTGATTTTGTCTTCAAGGTCCATTTGAGGCGAAAGTTCAGTGAACCAGTATCCGTGTCCTTTATAAAGCCAGCAGGTTTCCCAGGGGCCAACGGCCTGGAGCAAACAATCCAAAAATGACAAAACCCGACCTGGGTTAGCTGGACGTGGCCAGGGTTTCCAAACGCTAGAGACAGATCGAAAATGAATCGATTGAGAGTTGGGAAACTGTTCATTCAAACCAATATCTGATTGAGCAGCTTTAAGAAAGAATTCCTCGCGACGTAATCGGTGCATATTGCTCTCGGCTTGGGCTTGAACTTGAATTGAACCTGGCATGCAAGCGACCTGGGGCATAAGCTGTAAAGAAAACCGAGTCAAGCTAGCGCACGCTGAAAAGCGGCGTCAAGTGGGCCGCACTCCAAGCTTTCTTGGCGGAAGCGGCGTTTTCCGCGTAGACTGACCTTCACTTCGATTCCGCAGAACCATTTCTCCTTTTTCATAAGAATCGAGTTCTATGCTTATCTGCCCTGGAAGCCGTCACCTTCGTCTGTTCTGGCTGCGCGTTATGTGCGCCTGCGCGTTGGTGTTGTTTTGGCTGGGTATGAATGGGCTGGTGGTGGGACAGACAGCGGTTCCGCTTGTTGACCAAACCAGCGAAACTGACGTGGTGACAGCGGGGAGGCTGACTTTTCGGGCCTATAATGAAAAGGATGGACTCCCACAAAATGCCATTGAGGGGATGGGCTTTGACCAGAATGGATACCTGTGGGTGGGAACCCAGGATGGTGCTGCTCGCTACAATGGACGTGACTGGACGGTGGTCAATCTGCCTGAACGCACGACGTCAAATTTTATCCGTTCTCTGCTGGTTGCCAGTGATGGCAGCCTCTGGTTTGGTCGCCAGGACGGAGGGCTTGCCCAACTGGCCCATGGGAAATGGACCAGTTTTACCATTCAAAATGGCTTGCCGGCCAATCGTGTGAACTGTCTGGCTGAAACCCGTTCCAATGATGGAACCCCGACCATCTGGGCTGATACAGGCGGCGGTGGACTGGCTGTATTCACCGCTGGAAGGTGGGCTTCGGTTGACCAACCCCATCACCTCTCGCAAAAAACCATCACCTGTCTCACTGTTTTGAAGTCACCTGAAGGCGAATCACTTTGGGTGGGGACGGGGAGCGGTTTATCACAACTGACTGCCGGGCACTGGACGACGATTGATTTGACGGGTGTTTTTTCAACACCCAATATCTCCAGTTTGTATTCCGGGGTTGGTTTTGATGGGAAGCCTGCGGTTTGGGTCGGGTCTGATTCAGGTGAACTTGGGGTGATTCAAGTTGGCCGTCTGACCAGAGTTGGTGTTCCTCCTCAATTTGCGACGCTTCCGATTTCAACCATTGCCCAAACAAAATCTCCTGATGGAAGGCTGTCGCTGTGGGTGGGTGTTGGAGATGCCGGGTTATTTCGGCTGCAGGATGGACGCTGGACCGGGTTTGACATCGGAGATGGGCTCCCTGGAAATACGATCAAGTCGCTTTTACCCGAGGAAAGCCCGACTGGAACCCGCCGGTTGTGGATTGGGACTGACGGCGCCGGTCTTGCCCGGCTCGAACTCAATCAGTGGGTCACCTTCAATACCGCTGCCGGGTTGCCGGTCAATATGGTGTTCAGCCTGATGGTGACCAAAAATCTGAATGGCGTTGAAACGCTCTGGGCTGGCACCAATGGCAAAGGCATTGCCTGTGTCCAACCGGGAAAAGTGACAATTTATGACGAAACCTCCGGCCTACCAAACGCAACCGCTTTTGCCCTGCTGGAAACCACCCGGATTGAAAACAAACGAATCATCTGGGCTGGCATGCGTGGCGGTGGTATTGCCCGACTGGTGAATGACCGCTGGCAGCCGGAATCATCGGATTTCGGCCTGGAAACCGCGACCGTTCGGCGGATGATCGAAACCGTTGACGAAGACGGCACGCCTGAAATTTGGGCGGCGACGGGATCGCATGGTCTGGTTCGGTACCGAAATGGGAAATGGACCGCCATTACCACCCATGATGGGCTGCCGACCAACCGGTTGTTCACCGTGGTGGAAGCCGTCAACTCCGCTGGTGAACGCCAGCTCTGGGTTGGCACTGAAGGTGGCGGACTGGCTTGCCGGGCCAAAGATGGATCCTGGAAGGTGTGGAACCAGGCTTCCGGCTTGCCAAACAACAGCATTCTGTCGCTTTTGGTTGGTAAAGGACCTGATGGAACGCCGACGCTCTGGGCGGGAACAGAAGGCGGTGGGGTTGTCCGATTCCCCTTGACGCCGGGAAATCAAATGTTTTCAGTCTTTTCAGAGCAGTCACAGCCCGCCCTGCCAAACAACACGATTTACCAGGTTCAATCTGACGCAAAGGGCCGGATGTACCTGTTTACCAATAAAGGTGTGGCCCGGTTATCGCCTCGAACCCCAACCCTTGATAATCCAGCCGAATTTGACGTCTACACGTTTTCAATTGAGGATGGGCTTCCAAATAATGAGTTTAACGGTGGAGCTTCGTGCACTGACACCAGAGGCCGAATTTGGGGTGGCTCGATTGGCGGCGCCGTGGTGTATGACCCGGACCGCGAAGTTCCCGAAGTCACCACAAAACCATTGAAACTGGAACGATTTCTGATCAACGGTGAACCTATCGAACTCAAAGCGACTGGAGATGCCGCCTATTTCACCTTGGAGCGGGCACTCCGCTATGATGAAAACAATGTGCTGGTGGAATTTTCGCTGTTGAGTTTTTTTCGGGAAAAAAACACGACGTACCAGATCCGGCTCGATGGGTTTGATCACACCAAACCCCAATGGATGACAGATTTTAAAAAGGAATACACCAATCTCCCGGCTGGAACCTTCACGCTGAGCGTGTGGGGGCGGGATGCTGGTGGCAACCTCTCTGGACCGCTGGTGGTGTCTTTCAGGGTCAAACCGGCACCCTGGCTGACATGGTGGGCGTTTCTCGGGTATGGACTGGTTGGCGGGAGCGGAATCTGGTTTGGTGCGCGCTGGCGAATGCGTGCCCTCGAACAACGCAACCTGGTGCTCGAATCCAAAATTGCCGAGCGAACCGCTGACCTGGCTCAGGCGGTCAAAGAAACCGAACGGAAAAACGAACTCCTCGCCGCCGCCAAAGATCAGGTCGAACGCAAAAACCAGGAGCTTGATCGAAAAGTCGCGGAATTGATGGCTTCGCAGCAGCAGGCTGACCGAATCTTTTCAGCCCTGGCTGAAGCCCTGCCGGGAACCGTGCTCGACGGAAAATATCGGTTGGAAGAAAAAATTGGGTCTGGCGGGTTTGGAACAGTTTTTCGGGGCATCCATCTGGCACTTGACCGTCCGGTTGCCGTCAAGGTGTTTCGGCCACGACCCGGAAACGACACGCCCGAGGCCGTCGAACGGTTTCGCCGCGAAGGCGTTTCGGCCACACGGGTCAACCACCCAAATGCCATCCAGGTGCTCGACTGGGGAATTTCAACCGAAGGAATTGCCTTTCTGGTGATGGAACTGTTGCAAGGCTATACCCTGGCGACGGAACTGAAATTCAAAAAACGCCTGTCCTTAAACCGAATCAAGGAAATACTCCAGCCAATTTGCTCCGCACTGGCTGAAGCACACTCAGTGGGAATTATCCATCGGGACATTAAGCCTGAAAACATTTTTATTCATCGAACCCGCGACGGCGAAGTCGTGAAAGTCGTGGATTTTGGGTTGGCCAAATTTCGAGAAGAGGAAGCCGGCGACCGACTCAACACGGGGTTGACGGCGGCTGGCATCATCATCGGAACCCCAACCTATATGTCGCCCGAACGGTTGGAAGGGCTTGACTACGATGGCCGGTCAGATGTGTATAGCGTCGGGGTCATGCTGTATGAAATGGTGAGTGGGTGTCTGCCGTTTCAACCTTCATCGCGGGGTGTGATTGATGTTATTTTGCGCCAAATCAAAGAATTGCCCTCGCCGCCACGCCAGATCAATCCTGATTTACCAGAAAGTGTGGAGCAGGTCATTTTACGGGCACTCGAAAAAAATCCTGAGCTTCGCCCCTCCATTACCGAACTGGAAGAGTCATTTTTGGCGGCGATTGAAGGGCTTTCTGACACCATACTGGAATCTGGACCAGTCCACCTGGTGCAACCCTGGAACATTGGGTTGGACGTCACGATTGAAGACAGTCTCAGCAATATGACCACAGACATTGTGCCGCCTTCGAAAGAAACGCTTTAAAGCGCCGGTTCAGAGGAGCGTTGCTGGCTAAAATCCCCGTTCCGGAAAATTTCCGGAACGGGGATTTTTGAAATCAATTTCAGTCTAAGTTATTGAAAAATTTAGCTTTCAAAGAAATTCAATTCTTTTCGTTTTGAAGTTTTCTTTTCAGTGAATTTGTAGTTCAATCTCTGACATTCATCAACAGGAGAATTAAGAAACTATGGCTCATTGTATCTCAAGGTGTGGATTGGCAGGTTGGATATCCCCAATCATTGGCCGAATTTTGCTTGGAATGCTAGTTCTGGGTGGATTCTGGATCGCCACCTCGCCGATTCTGGCTCAAAACCCGTCCCCGAAACCTTCCGGTGCTGAGTTTTTAAAAGAAATCAATCGTGATGTCTGGATTCCATTTTCAAAAGCGTACGCCACAGGTGATGCGGAAGCCTACCTGAATTTACATTCCAAGGATTTGATTCGAGGCCAGGGAAACAGCCGGGAAGTGTTGAATTTGACGCAATATGGCACCGGTATTCGCAATTTTTTCAAGAAGGTCAAAACTGACGGTGGAAAACTGGGAATCAGTTTCCGGTTTCAGGAGCGGATTGCCAATGCTGAATTTGGATCTGAGCGAGGGTTCTTTGAGTTCAGCTTTACAAATGCCAAAGGCGAGACGCGCAAGGCATACGGCAAGTTTCATGTCTTTCTGCGCAAGGAAAGCGGCACCTGGAAAATCCTGGTGGATTACGATTCCAACGAACAAAACACGATTACCGAAGCCACCTTCAATGCGGGAACGGCCCTGGATGATGTGGCAAAATATTGATCCACTGATATGAACCTGGATTTTTGTTCAAGCCTTCGCGGTTATTTCAGCGAAGGCTTTTTCATTGCTGGTTGATGTGGTTTTCCCGTTCCGGAAATTTTCCGGAACGGGAAAATTGAAAGCGGCAATACCAGGAATCAAAGCCGTATTTGCTTATAAATCAATTTGTTGACGACGAATTGCTACGAAGGTGAGCCATTTTCAATATTGCAATTCCAGTTGAAAGGCAGGATAGTTGGGGGAGCTTCATTTCATCTCTTTTCGACTGAGGTTGGTATGGTATTTTCCCGAAAGCTCGGTCTTTTGACCTTGATGTTGATTTTGACTGGATCGTTCTCGGTTAGTTCCCTGGCTGTCCAGACAAAAGGCCAGAAATCGGTTTTGTTCTGCGTCCAGAGATATGAAGATGGAAACACGGCGATGGAACCGATAGTTGTTCTTTCGGGTGGAAAATTCCTGGCTCCTCCAACCGGTATCGAAAGCACGGAAGACCTGGCCGCCCAGGATGCCGAAAGCGTCAAATTTCTCAAGAATTACTATCGAAAAGGCCAGACCTACCGGGTGGTATTTGGGACTGCCGAAGATGGAACTGTAGCCGTGATCAAGCCTCAGGAATCAGGGTGTGTATCCTTATCCGCCCAGGTTTCAGTTGCCAGCAGCGTGAAGCTCGGCGGTCGAGTCTATGCGTTGGCGACTGATCACCCGACACTCGGCGTCGGAAAAAAACGTTCACGGCGGGCACCCACCCCTGATGAACGATCTGCCGCCATTGCCGTTGCCAAAGACTTTTTGCGGGTTAAAAAAGTGCCCGCCGCACTGATGAAATTGATGCAGGTGGGAAATCTCACCGCAGTTGATTTGAACGGCGATGGAAAAGATGAGTTGGTGGGGAACTTCGAAATTGACCAATCAGACGCGACTCTTGAGGCACGCTCACTTTTCTTGATTCTCAACCCGGTCGGAGTTGAGTTCCAAATTGCCTACTCTGATTATCAAAAAGGCGGTGGCGACCTGTTTCAACGATCAATTTTTATTGACCATCTGGATCTTGATGGAGATGGCATCAGCGAAGTCATTACTCAAACGTCCTATTATGAAAGCCTGTCCTATAGCATCATCAAAAATAAAAGTGGGAAATGGGTCAATGTCTACACCGGCGGCGAAAGTGGATGCTGAACAGGTGACAAGGGACAGGGGGACAAGGTGACAAGGTGACCAGGTGACCAGGTGACCAGGTGACAAGGTGACAGGGTGACAAGGTGACAGGGTGACAAGGTGACAAGTGACAAGTGACAAGTGACAAGTGACAGGATGACAAGTGACAGAGTGACAGGATGACAAGTGACAAGGTGACAATTTCTTCAGCCCCGAGCTTGCGAGTCTTCAGCCCCAAGCCCTAAGCCCGAAGTCTTCAGCCCTGAGCCCTGGTATTTTCAAAAGGAGGCGTGATGAACCGATTGAAACAGGATTTTAGCCATTTTTCCGGATGTCTTATCGGCGGTGCGGTCGGAGATGCCCTGGGCTGGCCAGTCGAATTTCACAAACTCCATCAGATTCACGAGCGGTTTGGACCGGAAGGCATCACCGATTTTCCTGAAGAAATTGGCCAGGTGACCGATGACACGCAGATGACCCTGTTTACGGCGGAAGGGATTTTGCGCTACGTCAATGCTGAACAGGCTGAGTACCCGACTGATCTGGTTCAGGAACTGTATGTTGCTTACCTCCGATGGCTGGTCACCCAGGGAAGCCTGGTCAGTGGATCGGCTGATAAATCAATTGTTCGGGATGGATGGTTGTTTTCCATTCCTGATCTGTATCACCGGCGCGCCCCAGGGATGACCTGCCTTTCGGCCCTGGCGAGTGGAAAATGTGGCACCGTCAATCGTCTATTAAATAACAGCAAAGGATGCGGCGGAGTGATGCGGGTTGCGCCTTGTGGTCTGTATGTACGTGGAGTTCAGGCATACGAGCTTGGGTGCCGGGCAGCCGCCATTACGCATAGTCATCCATTGGGATATGTCACCGCCGGCGCATTTGCGTTGATGATTGCTGAACTCATTGATGGTGCATCACTTGAATCTGCTATTGGTCGTGGAATTGAGCAACTCTATCGTGACCCGATGCTGGTCAGTTCAGAATGTGCTCAACTCCTCGAACGAGCTGTTCGCTTTGCTCAAGAGCTTCCTGGAGACCTGAGTCGGTTGCAGGTTTTGGGTGAAGGCTGGGTTGCCGAAGAATGCCTGGCGATTGCCGTGTACGCCGCCCTTTCATTTCCAGATAGTTTTGAAAAAGCGTTGATTTTTGCTGTGAACCACGACGGAGACAGTGATAGCACTGGTGCCGTAACCGGGAACCTGCTTGGGGCATTTTTAGGGATTGATAGCATTCCGGAACCATGGGTACGACGCGTGGAATTTAAAGAAGTACTCGCGCAGGTGGCAACCGATCTGCTGCTGGCTCCAGACGATCAGGCCGGAAGATTAGAGCGCTATCCAATTTCAAAGTGAAGGATGAAGACATGAGCGTCAGGATAAGGGAACAGGATGACAGGTAACAGAATGACAAAATGACAAAGTGACAAAGTGATTTCTTTAGATCCCTTATCCTTTCGAAAACCCCGAACCCCGAACCCCGAACCCCGAACCCCGAACCCCGAACCCCGAACCCCGAACCCCGAACCCCGAACCCCGAACCCTGAACCCTGAACCCCGAACCCTATTCGTTTTCCACCAGTGATGTTTTCGCCAGTTTCAGTGCTTCTTTCAATTGTTTCGATGAAATCGGTTGTTTCGATTGGGTCAATATCACAACTTGAACAGCGGTTCCATCTTTGAGGGATGCTGTCAGGTTAAAGGCCAGTTCTCCGGCAAAAGATTGTTTCGAGGTCGTGGCTTCTTTTGGTTCGGGTGCTGGGTGCACTGCTACCTGTTTGGCCGCGGAATTGACCGAAATTTCACCCTGATCCATTGCCCGAATCAGTTCAGGCGATCCGCTGGTGACCACCTGCCTGATCTTACGCAGGGTTTTTCCAGAGACGCCCACCATCGAAGCAATTTCATCAATTGCTTCGCCTTTTTCCCGTTCCGGAAAATTTCCGGAACGGGGATTTTCAGCGCCTTTTTTCAAAGCGGCGGCTTTGCGTTCACGGGCAGCACGCTCGGCTTCGGGGAGCAAGGCTTCAGTAATGGCCGCCATTTCAAGCGGGGTAAAGCTTTTTCGGGCCACATTTTCATCGCGTTCAGCTCGCAGAATGGCTCGGGCGTCTTCGAGCGTTTCAATAATGCGTGCCGGAATGGTTTCCCGGTTGAGCGCTTTAAAGGCTGCCAGTCGTCGTTCACCAGCAACCAGTGTGTGGTCAGGTAAAACAGTGATCGGATTGAGCAGGCCAATATCCTCAATGCTTTGTTTGAGATCGGTCAGGTCGCCCATGTCTTTGCGAAAGCGGTCACCAATTTTGACGTCTTCAACTGGGATTGTCACCACGCGCATCGGGGGGCGATGGGCAGCCCGGTTGTTGGCAATCACGGTTTTAAGCAGTTCAGGATTGAGTGGAGATTTAACCGGCATGGCGTACCTCGTCTGCAAACACTTTGAAATCTTCGGCTACGGCATCATTTGGGCGGTACAAAATCACGGGCAAGCTCGCCGCCTGTGATTCGCCAATGCGCACTGATTTGCGAATAGTTGATTTGAAAAGGTCTTCCCCAAAAGCATTTTCAAGATTGAGCCGCACACTTTCCGACAAATTGGTGTGATCTACCCGGCAGCGAACCGCCCGCACCCGACCCAGTTCGGAGTTATAGCTCCGCACATCATCAATCAATTCAACCAGTTTGGACAGACCATAGAGGCCATAAACCCCTGGATCAACCGGGATCAAGACTTCGTGGGCTGCCACCAGGGCATTGAGGGTCAAGGTGGCGAGTGATGGTGGCGTGTCAATAATAATGAAATCAACTGGGGTGGCCAGAGTTTGCAGGGCTTTGCGGAGTCGAGTATCGGCACCGACTTTTCCCAGCAACTCAATCTCAGCCGCGGCCAGATCCAGGTTGGCACCAATGAGCTTGAGATTTGGCAGGACTTCAAGTGGAGTCAACATGGCCTTTTCCATTGGCCAGTTTTTGACCAGTACGTGATAGAGCGTCGTTTCAAGCGTGTCAGGCGTGAGGCTGAGCCCCTGGGTCAGGTTTCCCTGTGGATCAGCATCAATGAGCAATACCCGGTGGGTCGTTGCCAGTACGGCGCCCAGATTTGAGGCAATCGTGGTTTTGCCAACGCCACCTTTCTGGCTGGCAATACAAATAATTCGTGGTTGGTGCATAAGGCGATGGCTTTTTCTGCTTGTGGAGAATCCGTGTATGGTAGTCTGGGGTTTGGGTGAATTATGAATTATGAATTATGAATTATGAAGAGGCCATCCAATTGAATCTCAGATGGTTATGTGTTGCAAAATTCATCCTTCATCACTGACTGGAATTTATTGACTGGACCGGTTTATAGCACTTCTTTGCGCTCAATTGCTATTCCTAGAGCGCCTCATCATTTGGAGAACATCCATGAACCTGTATAAAAAAACCTTCATCCTGCTCTTTTTTTCACTGGTCTGGAGCTGTAGCGGCTGCAAATCGTTTGAACCACCGCCATCAGAGTTTCCTGAATCACTTCAAAAAGTTTGGCGATACCCCATCAGCAATGGTTCCGGGCCTTATTTGATTGGAAAGGGACCGCTGGTACTTGTTTTTAACAGCCTGGGAACGGCAACCGCGCTCGATGCCCGAACGGGAAAGGAACAGTGGAAGATCAAAACCCTCGACAAAGCCGCACTGTCACCCGATTTCTGGGAGGGATTGATCTTTATCACGTCATATGACGGCGGCGGAGTCAGTGCCGGGTCAAAATATAAAACGCAATGTGTTGAGGCCGAAACAGGAAAAGAACTCTGGCATTTTGACCAGTGGGAGACCTATTTCCCACTTCTGCGCAACGGCATGATCGTTGGTCAGCTCGCTGAAAAAGAGAAACACCTTCCAAATCAAGAGTTTGCCGAGCGGATTTCGGTGTGTGTCGGGCTGGATGCCAAAACGGGAAAGGAACTCTATCGCACGGAATTTAATCGTGGCGAATGGGAAAAAAACCATCCGCAGGAACGGCTTGATGCCCATATCGTCGGCGAGAATGGACAAATGTTGATGGTGAATTCAACCAAGAATGTTCCGGTGATTGATTTTGCCAGACAAAAAATTGAAACGCGCACCTTTGACTATGCGGGTGAAATACCTGAAAAGTACTGCACGATTGGAAACACATTGATTGTCATCAGCTTCACCTGGATCAAGAACAAGTACAAGGACTTTAGCGCCAAATACCGGGACCTGTATTTGCAAGCATTTGATATTGAAACCGGAAAAACGCTCTGGGCCAAAAAGAAATCCGCCAAATTTTATGATCTGGCGAAAGGGAAGCCGGGCGTGGTGCTGGTTCAGGATTGGGAAGGCGACTTGATGGCCTATGATGTTGCCACCGGGAAGGACCTCTGGCCAAAGCCGATTTTTACCGGCAGCGTCCAGCACGTTACGATGGATGACGTCGCCGAAAACACGCTCCTTGCCCGACCTGGTGAATCCAGCGAATGGTTTCTGGCATACAATGCCACCACTGGGGAAAAGCTCTGGGAGCAAAAGACAGATGACCTCAACCGAACGTTCTGGCTTTACACGCATCGTGGCGTGGCCTATCTGGAATCAACTCAGGCTGGGACACGATTTAATTCTCCGGTGACCCTCAATATCAGGTTGGCGGCCTATGACCTGAAATCTGGAAAAAAGCTCTGGCACATTCTCAACTATGATCTGGAGAATGTGGTCTGTGTTGAAGACCTGACCCTGATTGGAATGAAATCAGAAGTGTTTGCGGTGAAGGCTGGCCAATGAAGAGCGAGGAGCGAGGAGCGAGGAGTCAGACTGAGTGAGGAGCAAGTGGCATAAGCGCCAGGATAAGGATTTCAGGCCCGCAGGGTCGTTGTGTAATAGCCGTGGTGCAAAGCCCACGGTTATGGCCAGGACGGGATACAGGCCCTACCAAAACGGCGTTCAATACCAACGGAAAGGACACGGTTTTTATTATCCTGGCGCTTATGAGAGTGAGTGGCGAGGAGCGAGGAGTCAGAAAAACAGCCGGTTGAATCTTCGCAGAAGGTGATGGAATCCGTGGGGTTTACCGCATTCCGATAATTAACCAGCCTGGTTTTTCGCAATAACTCAACCATTGATATGTTTGTTTATCGTGAATTCAGAGCGGATTTGCCTAAAAAGAAGGTTCCACTCTTTTAAACCAGCCGGAACGGCTCAATTCTTCAATCAATGGACTCAGATCGCACCATTTTGAAATACTTGGGGAGTTCTTTCTCGCCGAAGCGCCAAGGGTGCGCTACTCTTGGGATGAACTTTCTGGTTCATCAATGAACCCGGTTGAATCCACGCGCTCCACGAGGTGCGTGCCTGTTAACGTCGAAATGAATAACTCCTGGAGGATCCCATGGCCAAAGGTAACAACAGCCAACGGAAAGAGACAAAGAAACCGAAAAAAGACAAACCCAAGAAAGGGTCACCAGAACCAAGGAAGGCATAGTCGGTTCGGCCACGAGTCCGGTTTGAACTTTAATTTAAAGTAGATTCCCGGTCGTGGTGATTGAGTGACCTTAGAAAATCAGACGCAAATATATTGAAACCAAAAGCCGGTGGTGTCCCAAAAAGGGAAAACCACCGGCTCTTTTCTTATTGTCCACTGGGCGGACGTCGTCACGCCAACTCGATTTTTTACACTGCGGTTGCATCACTCAAAGCGGACAATTTTCACTTTTCAGGCGGAAGCGGCAGGAAGGTTTCAAACGCCAGCTTCCAGTCTTTCCTGGTTGCGCGCCGCCAGATCCGAACATAGTACCCTTTTTCGGTTTTATCTCCGGCTTGCGGTTTGAATTCATAACTGCCGACGGTGTAACCAAAATCAGCCGCTTTTGACATGTCGGAATGCGTAATCGTCCCGGTCATTGACCCCGGATGGCCCTTCAGGTACGCGAGAATTTGATCATTGCTTACCAGCGGTGCCAGGTCATTGAGGTGAAGCCGCGATTTTGGAAGCAGCACGGCTTTATAGCTTTCTGCCCGACCTTTGGTTTGGGTGGTTTGCGTCAAGGCTGTGTCCGTTGCGAGGAGTCCTTCTTTTTCCTTCTCAGGATTGATGGATTTGACCGGGAGTTCAACGGTTTTGATCGGCGTTTGCTGATAAACAACCTCAGACAACGGGCGTTTTCCAGCCTCCGCAGACTGAACTCCGGCATCAACCACAACTTTCCAGGTGCCATCCGCCTGTTTTTTCCAGATTGAGAAAAAATAGCCGAATGACGGTTTTTGATCTTTCTGGCTGGGAACGGTGACCATAAATGGCCCGGTGTTATAGCCCAAATCTCCCGAACGTGCGATGTCACCCGTCATCGGCGTCCAATCCAGAATAAATGGAAGCGGTTTGGGGGTCGGAGGTCTTTTCTTGAGAAATTTACGGGTTAACACCGGTTGAGGGACAAAGTTAATTCCTTCATCGGTAAAAAATTCAATGAAAGCTTCGCGCATCCCATTTTCAACTGAATATTTGGCAAAAGCTTTTTCAGCCGCGACCAGTTCCTGAACCGATGATGGTTTTTCCGATTGGCGCGGCACAGCCACGACATTCAACGACAGGGCAACCACCAGCCCTAAAAAGAGCAAACAGTGTTTCATACATGTATTTCCTCAGGGAATTTGTCGGCATGGACTGGCAATTTTTCTTGAGCGCCCTACAATACCCACGCCTTTTGATTGATTCAACCGTTTCACCGCTCTCCAACCTCACTGTGGTTCATTTTTATTTCGCGTGCGCACCGTCTGTGCGCATGCCTGTTTGATCCGGGAGAACTTTTGGCCATGGCACGCGACCTCGAAGGAAGACTCAACGAACGCGAGATTTTTGAGACTGAATACCAGGTTCTGGATGAAGCCGAATCGGCATTGAAAAATGAAGAACTGTCGCGTGATGATTTGCGCAAAGCCTTCAAAACACTGGCGAAAAAGTACAAAAGTCTGCTTTCGCAAACAGTCAAAATCACCCGGATTGGGGATTCAACCCAGAGCAAATTGATCAAAATTCAAAACCAGTTGGACCAGCAAAACAGCCAGCTTGAAGCCGCCAATCTGAAATTGCGCGAGCTGGATCAAATCAAGCAAAACTTTACCGCCATGCTGGTTCACGATTTGAAATCGCCGCTCAGTGTGGTCAAAGGCACGCTCGAATTCCTGAGCATGGATGAATCGCTGGAAGAAACCGGGTATGGCGAACTCATTCGAGCCTCGGAGGGCAGCGTTCAAAAAATCCTGAATCTGATCAACGAAGTGCTTGAAGTCTACAAAAGCGAAGCTCAGGACATGAAACTGGTGCTCATACCTCAAAATCCTCAGGCGCTGCTTCGGGAATGTATTGTGGAAGCCGAAGTTTCGGGACGAGCGGCTGGCTTGACCGTTGTGCCCAATATTGTAGACGGCTTGCCGACGATTTTGATGGACGCCGGGAAATTGGGACGGGTCTTTTCAAATCTGCTTTCCAATGCCGTGAAATTTACGCCCCAAGGCGGTCACATTATCATTGAAGCGCGCACCACCATCGGTACCGGTATTGAAGCTGGATCAAAGTTCCTGACCGTCGAAATTACTGATACCGGCGAAGGTATCCCAGCCGAGGAAATTCCATTTTTGTTTGATCCATATCGCCAGGCAAAATCCAATAAAGCCAAACTTGGCGTGGGATTAGGATTGGCGATTGTGAAACGAATCGTGGCTGCCCACGGTGGAAACATTGCCGTCCGAAGCCGGCTTGGCGTCGGCACCTGTTTTGCCGTCGTGATTCCGGCTGTGAGTGAATGAAGAATGAAGAATGAAGAATGAAAAAAAGTGGTTAGTGATTAGTGGTTAGTGGTTAGTGGTTAGAAATGCGAATTGCCTAAATTTCGCCCAAAATATCACCACCTTTCCACAAGACCAGCACCGTCCAGTATGGCTAAACTATTGAAAAAATTGTTTTTCCCCGCAACCCTGAACCCTGAACCCTAATTGGTATGACTTACTACAAATACCCGGTTTTAATCTGGCAAGATTATCAAGGCATGTACACTGGCCGGTTTGTTGATCAGGAAATCGGATCGCAAATGATTGCGGCAACTGGACTTACTATAGAATCAGTACTGGTTGAATTAAAAGAACTCATCCAGTGGCAGGCATCCGAATGGCATCACAGTATTTATCCGAATTTTGAATCGGCCCAGCTCATTACGTTCCGGGTTGAAGTCAGGCCCGAACGTCAATTCAACAACCGGCGCTTCCCGGCATCTGAGACGGTGGCGATTCGGGCGACCTGTGTTTATGGCGAGCAACGGAGCGGGTTGCTGGTGGCGGCGTTGCCGATGCTTGGGATCCAGTTTTATTACTATCAGCCAGGTGAGTTGAAAAACCTGGTGCTGGCCTATGTTCAGGAATCCTTTAAAGGGGCCTCAACCCGGCAAATCGTATCGCTGTTGGATCCGAAATCAGTGCAGTTGCTTGAGTTATCAGTGAATGTCGGCAAGGTGAAGTTTGCTCAACCAAAGGCCGGAAGTCCAACCCAAACGTTGGAGATGGTGGCCGAACCACTCGGAGACCCAAAATTGCGCCGTCAGTTTGGCCGCGCCTTTGAACGTGAAACCGAAATTCACCTGCTGGTCAAAAAACTGACGGAAGAAACACCCAATCTGATTTTGCTTGGGGAGACAGGCAGTGGGAAATCCACGGTGCTGGTCGAGGCCGTTCGGCAGGCCGAACACCATCTCAAAAAAGCGGAAGCCGAAACCGATGGCTCGCGGCCTTCGCGTCGGTACTGGTTGACCAGTGGTTCACGATTGATTGCCGGCATGATGTACCTGGGGCAGTGGCAGGAACGCTGTGAAACCGTCATTGATGAAATAAACTCCATTGGTGGCGTGCTCTGTGTTGGGAATTTGCTTGAACTGGTGGAAATGGGAGGCTCTGGCCCACTCGACAGCCTTGCCACATTTTTGATGCCATTTTTGCAACGCAATGAATTGCGAATGGTGGTGGAGGCAACCCCAGCCGAACTGGATGCCTGTCGGCGGTTGCTTCCCGGACTGGTGGAGCTTTTCCAGATTGTTCGCATTGATTCCTTCACTCGCGAAAAAGCCCTGTCGGTTCTGGAGCTGTACCAGAAATCGTTGGAAAAGACCTTTGAATTGTCGGCTGAGGCTGGTGTGGCTGAAGCAACCCATCGGTTATTTGCCCGGTTTCAGCCCACGGATGGATTTCCAGGGCTGGCAACTCGTTTTTTGCATGATGTCTTTGATCGTCAAAGTCGGGCCAAAGTCCAACAAGTGACACCCGACCACGTGATTACTCAATATGTCCGCCAAACCGGATTGCCGGAAAGCTTTTTGCGGGATGAGATTCTGCTGGAGCTTTCGGTTGTGCATGAAGCCCTGCAAACCCAGGTGATTGGCCAGCCGGATGCTTGCCGACTGGCGGCCCAGGTGATTACCACTTTCAAAGCCGGGCTCAATGACCCGAACCGCCCGATTGCCGTGTTGTTATTTTGTGGACCAACCGGAGTTGGCAAAACCGAACTGGCCAAAGCGATTTCACGCTTCCTGTTTGGCAGCGGTCAGGCCGCCGAACAGCGAATGATTCGGCTTGATATGAGTGAATATAGCGGGTATGGCGCCCTCGACCGATTGTTTACCGCACCCAATGGCAAACCTGGCCAACTCATTGAACGCATTCGCCGTCAACCATTTTCAGTTGTCCTGTTTGATGAAATCGAAAAAGCCGACGAAGAGGTGTTTGACGCCTTGTTGGGTGTCTTTGACGAAGGCCGATTGACCGACCGATTTGGCCGAACGACCAGTTTTCGCAATGCCGTCATTGTCATGACCTCAAATCTGGGCGCGGATCTCTCACCGGCCATTGGCTATGGAGCACCAACGGCACCACCCTATGAAAAAGTCGCCATGTCATTTTTCCGACCGGAATTTTTTAACCGCCTGGACGCGGTGGTGCGGTTCAATGCCCTGACTCCGCCGATGGTGCTCGATATAACACGCAAGGAATTGGGCGAAATTGGGCGTCGAGAAGGATTTACCAAAGCCAGGCTCCAGCTTGCATGGTCTGCCGGATTGGTGGCACAGTGTGCTCGTGACGGGTACGATGTACGCTACGGAGCACGCCCTCTCCAGCGAACCCTGGAAGCAACCGTGGTGGCCCCGCTGGCTCGATACCTGTTGCACCATCCGAAACTTCGATCCAAAACACTTTTTCTTGATTGGTCCGCTGAAACCAGCGCGCTTACAATTCATTCTGAACCCTGATTTTTATTCAGCCAGTTTTTCAAGTTGGGAAATACTTATGCGTACCGCTGTTTTTGTCTGCTGTTTAATGCTCAGTGTCCTGGCTCTGCCGGTTTCCACCCAAAGAACGGTTGTTGCCAAAGCCATTCAATCCTCGACGATACCAACCTACGGATATGAAGTTGTCAATACATATCCCCATGACACACAAGCCTTTACCCAGGGCCTATTTTTCTTCCGCAACAAAATGTATGAGAGCACCGGACTCAACGGACGCTCCAGCCTGCGGTTTGTCGAACTCAAAACTGGAACGATTCGAAAAAAAATAGACGTCGAACCCCAGTATTTTGCCGAAGGCATGACCGTGATCGGAAATCAGATTTTCCAACTGACCTGGCTTTCAGAAAAAGGGTTTGTCTATGAGCGGAAGACGATGAAGTTGATCAAGGAATTTTCCTATACCGGGGAAGGGTGGGGATTGACCTTTGATGGAACCAGTCTGATTTTGAGCGATGGGACCAATGCCATCCGGTTTCTTGACCCGGAAACATTTGAAGTCAAACGAACCATTCATGTTTTTGCCAACAACACTCCAGGGGCGCCGCTTCGAAATCTGAACGAACTCGAATATATCGAAGGGGAAATCTTTGCCAATATCTGGCTGACCGATCAAATCGTGAGAATTGACCCGGAAACCGGTAAGATCTTAGGAATGATTGATTTGAAGAATTTGTTGACCCCGCAGGAACGGGCAAGCTCGGATGTGCTCAACGGAATTGCTTACGATACCAGGAAAAAGCGGCTGTTTGTGACGGGGAAATTCTGGCCCAAGCTGTTTGAGATCAAATTGATACCGAAGGAATGAGATGCGTGAGTAGCGAGTAGCGAGTAGCGAGTAGCGAGTAGTAAAACCCGGACACAATTTCAGTGATTGTTTTTCACTTCCATTGCTTGAAAGGAGTGAATCCCTGGATTCAGGGTTGAAAACTACTCGCTACTCGCTACTCGCTACTCGCTACTCGCTACTCGCTACTCGCTTCAAAGTTATTTATTCATCTCCAGAAACAACTGATTAAGCCGGTGGACAAACGAAGCCGGGTCGTCGAGTTGACCGCCTTCGGCCAGGAGTGCCTGATCAAACAGAATGTGTGACCAGTCGGCAAATCGGTCGCTGGAAATTTCACTCTTGAGCTTTTGCACGATGGAGAGATCCGGATTGATTTCCATAATCGGTTTAAAGCCCATTACTTTTTGACCCGAAGCTTTCAACAATCGTTCCAGATTGCTGCTGATGTCGTGGTCGTCTGAGACCAGGCAGGCCGGAGATGACGTCAACCGCCCGGTTAGCCGGACATCTTTGATTTTTTCGCCCAGCGTGTCTTTGATCTTCTGGATCACATCTTTATAGTCACCGGAGGCTTTTTCGATCTTTGCCTTTTCTTCGGGGGCTTCCAATTTACCCAGATCGAGTTCACCTTTGGCGACTGACTGCAATTGCTTGTTGTCAAACTGAGTTAAGGAAGATACCAGCCATTCGTCAACCCGGTCGGTCAGAAGCAGCACTTCAATGCCGTTTTTGCGGAAGACTTCGAGGTGTGGGCTGTTTTTGGCGGCAGCAAAGCTTTCAGCCGTGACATAGTAAATTTTGTCCTGATTGGGTTTCATCCGCGAAACATATTCAGGCAGCGTCACGGTTTGTTCTTCTGAGTCGGTATGGGTGGTTGAGAAGCGCAACAATTTGGCAATCCGTTCCTGATTGCCAAAATCTTCGCCAACGCCTTCCTTCAGCACTCGACCAAATTCCTTCCAAAACGTGGTGAATTTTTCGTCGTTGGTTTTGGCCAGGTCTTCAATCAGTCCCAGGACTTTTTTGACGGCATTGGCGCGGATGGCTTCGAGAACTTTGTTTTGCTGGAGCAATTCGCGGGAAACGTTGAGCGGCAGGTCATTGGAATCAATCACGCCACGCACAAACCGCAGGTAGCGCGGCATCATTTTTTCAGCATCATCCATAATAAACACGCGGCGAACATAGAGTTTCACTCCGTGTTTTGGATCCCGGTCCCAGAGGTCAAACGGTGCCCGATTGGGAATATAGAGCAACAACGTGTACTCCTGACGGCCTTCAACATGGATGTGAAGGTAGGTCAGCGGATTGCTGAAGTCGTGGGCGACGTGTTTGTAAAATTCGTTGTAGTCGTCTTCGGAAATCTCTGACCTGGCGCGCAACCACAGGGCCGACGCCTGATTGATGGTTTCTTCCTCGGCGTCTTTGTCGCCGGTTGGTTTCATCACGACGGGGAAGGAAATGTGGTCAGAGTATTTGCGAATGATGGAATGCAGCCGATAGTCGTTGAGAAATTCATCTTCGCCTTCCCGCAGGTGAAGTGTGACCTCGGTGCCGCGAGTTGGTTTTTCGATGGCTTCAAGCGTGTAGTCGCCTTCACCTGAAGATTCCCAGCATACGCCTTGATCGGCAGGGGTCCCGGCCCGCCGGGTGCGCAGGGTCACTTTGTCGGCCACAATAAAGGCCGAATAGAACCCAACCCCAAACTGGCCAATCAGGTTGGCGTCCTTGGCCTGGTCGCCGGTCAGCGATTCCAGAAAACGGCGGGTTCCAGATTGGGCGATAGTACCAATATTTTCAATGACTTCGGCTCGGGACATCCCAATTCCATTGTCGGAAATGGTGACCGTTCGGTTGGTCTTGTCAAAGGAAACCCGGATTTTGAATTCGCCATCGCCTTCCAGGAGCGTGCTGTCAGACAAGGCCAAAAAGCGGATTTTGTCGGCGGCATCTGACGCATTGGAAAGCAATTCGCGCAAAAAGATTTCTTTGTTGCTGTAAAGAAAGTGGGTAATGAGATTGAGAACCTGCTTGACTTCCGTTTGGAAACTCAAGGTTTCTTTGGTCGAAAGTTCCGGCTTGCTGCTCATAGTGAATCTATCTCCTTCAAGATGAAGAGTTATCAAAAAGGATATCGTTTACCATAAATCCCGCCAGTTGAAAACCTCCTCGTCCGACAAAGCTGAAAACTCCACCCTGGTGATGGGTCATTTTTTGGTCCGGCGAACCTGAACGCTAGTCAACCCTCATTCAATCGCTCGCAGAGGACAAATGGGGTAACCTGTTAAGCCGATTGATATTTTATCAAAGCCAGACCCAACACCGTCCTTCACTTGCCTGGAGGTTGATTGGCCGGTTAAACACCGCCCGGTTTGAAATTGGAGAGTTGCTTCCCCAAAGCAATATGTGTATAAAGTCAAGCAATGACTTTCGGGTCACGGCGGTTCACTCTAACCGTTGCAGCACGTGAAGGGCGACTCTTCAGAGGCCCATCGAAACGTGAACGCTGGGAATTCCCGTCAGGGAATCGCTTGCGGATTCTGGATTGGCCCCGTGCAATCCATCCCTCTCAGGGCTGACCCAGGTGAGCATTCAATGGTTGCGGCACTAAAAGCTTCGTTCGATTTAATTCAACCCGTTTGCCAGTTCAATCCCTTTTCCTGAACGGTTCCCGGCTCAGGTCAGGCACAATTCTTTGAGTTTTTTCGAGTACTGGATTGTGCCGCACCTGAATTTGGTGTTTTGGGGAAGGAGTTCTGACCGCTTGTGAGACAAGGAGACAAAGAGACAGGGAGACAAGGGGACATAAACGGATGACCTGATTCCCGCCTCCTTATCGCAGGTTGTTCAGGCCCACAAGAACTGGTTTGATGCCCCGGTCTTCCGGTCTCGTTAGTCCAGATCAGGTTCATCTCTCCGTATCCTGGCGCTTATGAGGGGCCAGGCGGGTGCCGTCTCAGAATGTGATCGTTGAAAAAAGCCCCGGCTTGCGGTCAGGTGATCCAACACAGGGTGCGCAGGTTAACCACAGATGACGTCCTTTCAATTCATGGCCTGACTGGCCGCCAGGAGGAATTCCGTGACACAGGACCTCTTTTCGCTCTACCACAAACTCTGTGATCAAAAAGTCTTTCTTGCTTTCAAGGGGGCTGTTTCACAAGGGGTACTTGTTGAACTCGGCGGAGTTCTCAAAAGCAAGCTGGTGCTGGATCGAAATGTCAAGAAGGTGTTCTCGGTCTTTATCGAGTTAACCCAGAATATCCTCCATTACTCGGCGGAAAAGGAACGCATTGATGAAACCGGGGAAGAAGTTGGGGTTGGGATCATCGTGATCACCGAAACTTCGAAATTTTATATCGTGAGCAGTGGCAATAAAACTCTCAAGGACCGGGCTGAAGACCTCAAAGCCCAGTGTGAATTCATTAATTCGGCCACCGAAGAAGAATTAAAACGACATCATGCCGAACGCCGAAAATCAACACCTCACGAAGGGAGTAAAGGCGCTGGCCTGGGGTTGATTGATATGGCGCGAAAATCGAAACGTCCGCTTGATTTCACAATCAGCCCGATTGACGAAGAATATGTTTTTTTTATTTTGAACATTAGTATCGAGAAAGGTGAGTAGGCGAGTGATGGAAAACCTAATCGTAGATAAAACCAAAGTCACACCCCAGGTGTCATTTGATGCAACGACCGGCGTGATGGAAATTGCGGGTGAGTCGTATCCTGAAAACTCGATGCAATTTTACCAGCCGGTTTTTAAATGGCTGCAGGAGTATTTCAGTTCGGAACCAGGGGCGGCGACCTTTAATTTTAAGCTCGAATATTTCAACACCAGTTCGTCAAAGTGCATCCTCAACATCCTTGAGATTCTGGAAGATGCACACGGAGAAGGCCATACCATCGAGTTGAACTGGTATTACCGCGAAGACGATGACGATATGCTGGAAAGTGGTCAAGAGTTTTGTGAGGACATGACCCTCCCCTTTCAATTTATCTCCTATTAACAATCAGTCGTGGGCGGGCTCAGGTCAATTATGAGAAATGAATTGTGAGTTTTGAAAGAGTTATCTCCCTCAATTACAGATACTTAGCCATTTCATAATTCATAATTACTAAAGATGAGGATTGGCATGGAAAAGGAAGTTGGGCGTGAATCCGAACGGAGCAGCAATATCAACGAAGTTTTCGCCGATGAACTGGATGTCGTTCAACAGGCGGAAACGGTGCTGAAACAGGAGTCGCTCGACCCGAAAGGTCTGGTTGATGAATACAAATTTTTGGTGAAAAAGTATCGCGGCTTACTCAAGCAAGCCATGAAAATCACCAAAATCGGAGATTCAACCCAGAGCAAGTTGATCCGAACCCAGAAGGAACTCGACCGCCAGAACGAAGAACTGGGCAGCAAAAATCGAGCCCTGCAGGAAAAGAACGAGGCGCTGATTCGGGCCCACGAGGCGCTGCTGCAAGCCAAGCAACGCCAGGAAAGCATTTTCTCGGCGCTGACTGAAGCGTTGCCGGGAACGGTGCTGGATAACAAGTACCGGCTGGAAAAGAAGATCGGCACGGGGGGCTATGGTGCGGTGTTTGAAGCCACCCACCTGGGCCTGAGCCGCCCGCTGGCCGTCAAAGTCCTGCAGCCGCGTTCGGGGCTGATAACGCCGAATGATTTAGAGCGTTTCCGGCGGGAAGGCATTTCCGCCTGTCGAATTACCCATCCGAATGCGGTGGCGGTGTCTGATTTTGGGATTTCAACCAGCGGGATTGCCTACCTGGCAATGGAATTGCTCCAGGGGCATACGCTGTCTGACGAATTGAAAGAATTTGGCCGGCTCTCTCCTCATCGGTCAGTTGAGATTTTGATTCCGGTCTGCCAGGCCCTGGCCGAAGCCCACTCCGCCGGTCTGGTTCATCGCGACATCAAACCCGACAATATCTTTCTCCACAAAACACCCACCGAAGAAGTGGTCAAAGTACTGGATTTTGGGCTAGCCAAGCTGATGGGAGAAGAGCATCGGGCTGACCTTTCTGACATCACCCAGGGGGTGATTGTCGGCACCCCGCTCTATATGCCGCCCGAACGACTCAGCAATCTGCCGTATGATGGCCGGGCTGACATTTATAGTCTCGGGGTGTTGTGGTTTGAAATGCTGACTGGGCGCGTCCCGTTCATTATTCGGAAAGGAAACCTTGGGGCGCTGGTCACGGCGCACATGCTGCAGCCTCCTCCCCCGTTGCGGTCAATTGTCCCGGAGATTTCTGAAGTACTGGAAACATTGGTCTTGCGGACCCTCAAGAAAGTTCCGAACGAACGACCCACCGCCAAAGAGCTGGCTGAGGCCATGACGTTGTTTTTGTAGTGTTTGGTTTTTGGTTTTGCACCGCGAAGCGTTGCAGTTCGGATAGCCGGTCGGTTGGCCGCTTTGGGCCTACCACCGGACACAGTAGCCTTCTCCTTTTCCCGCTGCTGCCCGCGCCCTGCAGGGCGCGGGCAGCAGCGGGGAGAACGTAGGTAACGTGCCTCTCCCGGTGGTCGCTCCCAAAGCCTCGCACCACCGGCTATCCGAACGGCAGCCTTTCAGGATGCTCAATCCAAAGACTGATGCTTGCAAACAAAAACGGAAAGTTGTTTTTTAACGACTCCTAAAAACCAAGAACCAAGAACCAAAACCTGACCCGTTGTCCATAAATGAATCTGTTATGCCAACCACCAGTAACCCACCTGCATACTTGATGTATTCAACCAAAGGTAACCCGAAGGGGCAGGTGCCGATTACGGGCGATTCGTTTCTGATTGGCCGATCTGACGGAAGCGACCTTCAAATCCTGGATCCACAGGTATCTCGGCGGCACATTCTGATTCAACGGCAGGCGGATGGAAAATTTGTCTTGCGTGACGAGGGGAGCAAGTCTGGCACCTTTGTGAATAAACAACGGGTCGTCGAACATACACTCCACAACGGGGATGAAATTATTTTGGGTGATTCGACGATTGCCGTGATTCGATTCCACTCCGTCGAAGCGGCGCCGATCAATCCACTGGCCAACACCATTCCAATTCAGCAGGTTCGCTCCGCAGGGATGCCAGCCGCGATTTCACTCAGCGGAACGCTGCCCCTCGAAACCAAAACCACCCATAAGCCTGCGGAAGCCAGTCCATCAGTTGAGATGCGGATCAATGACCGGCAAACCCGATTCCTCAACCTGGAATTGCTTCGCGAACAACTCAAGCGACCTGAAGGGACAAAGGTTGATCAGATTGTCCAGCGGCTCAGTAAATTGTATGAAATCACGCACACGCTGTTACCTGCCAAAAGCGTGCAAGAGTTGGTGGATAAATGGCTTGAAGCGATTTTTACCTGCCTTCCCTGTGAACGGGGTGCGATTTTGCTTCACAATTCAGAAACGGGAGAGTTTGAGCAGGTGGTTGCCCGCGACCGTGAAACCGGCAAATGTGGCCAGATTCATACCAGTTTCACCATCATCGAGCAGACGTTTCGTGAAAACGTGGCGGTCTTGTGCCGGGACGCAACCAGTGACGAACGGTTTGCCAGTCAGAAAAGCATTGTCATCCAAAATTTGCGCTCAGTCTTGTGTGCCCCGATTAGCTCAAACCTGCGGGTTTGGGGGGTTTGTTATCTCTATAACACCAAAGCCATTGCCCAGTTTAACGGCGAAGACCTGGAATTTCTGATGGCCACCGCCCGCGAAGCTGGCCTGGTGTTTGAAAATCTGCAACTGGTTGGTCATCTTGAAGCCCTGGTGGCTGAGCGGACCGCCGAAATTGTCCGGCAGGCTGAAGAAATCCAGCACAAAAACAACCATATTATGGACAGCATCCGCTATGCGGAGCGCATTCAACAGGCGATTCTTCCGCACGACCAGCGCGTCAGTCAGCTTTTTCCAGAGCATTTCATCCTGTTTCGGCCAAAGGATATTGTTTCGGGTGATTTCTACTGGGTCAATAAAATTGACGGAGTTGTGATTGCCGCCGTGGCAGACTGTACCGGGCATGGTGTTCCTGGCGCCTTAATGTCCATGATCGGCAACACTCTGTTGAATCAGATCGTGAACGAAAAGCGGATTTTGGATCCGGCGTTGATTCTGGAGCATCTGCACAACGGTATCCGGGAAGCGCTCCGCCAGGAACATGCCGAAAGCGAATCCCAGGATGGGATGGACCTCTGTTTGTGCCGAATTGAGCCAGGGCGGGTGGTCTTTGCCGGAAGTCGCCGCCCGCTCTATGTTGTACCCCGCCAACCAGACCAACCTGAACTCATTGAAATCAAAGGTGATCGGAAATCAATCGGCGGCATGCAAAAGGAAGATAAACGGGTGTTCACCAATCATGAATTTCGAGTCACCGAGCCGGTCATGCTGTATTTATCGTCCGATGGATTTGCCGACCAGCCCAGCGAACAGGGACAAAAATTTAGCACCAAACGCTTCCGGGAATTTTTAACCCGTTTGGCCCGGTACGCCGCCGACCGCCAGTATGAAATGATTGTCGCCGAACTCGAAGCCCATCAAGGAAATGAAGTCCAACGCGACGACCTGACCGTCGTTGGCATTTGTGTTGGGTGAAATTCGGGTTCCGGGTTCCGGGTTTTCAGAAGGGATGAGGGATGAGGAATGAGGGATGAAAGAAATCACTCTGTCATCCTGTCCGTGTGTCACCTTGTCATTCGTTCCGGGTTCCGGGTTTTCGAAGGAGGGCGCGGCTCAAAGCAACAACGCCCTTACAGATTATCACTTTGTCACCTTGTCACCTTGTCACCTTGTCCGGGTTCCGGGTCTTCGACGTGAATTTCTTTTCGTCCCTTTTGTCCCTTTTGTCCTTTCTTGCCAACCTCCAGTTTTCCAGCCTTTACCAGCGTTTTCCCCATAAAAATACAGAATATTGCGATGTTTTTGCGGATCACAATAATTTCGCAAGAACTCTGTACACAATGTAGCCTGTCTACCTATACCGCACACCTTTAGTTACCTCGGTTCGCTCAACAAGGTCACTACACAACTCAATCACTTGCACAGCAGGAAGGTTTCCTGCACAGGGGATTTTTGTGTCTGAAGAAAAAAGCCAATTACATGGCGGTAAATAATTGAAAATAAAAGAAAAACTAGATAGCTGTCCTCAGGTTAGAGAGAAAAAACTCGGAGTCAATATGATAAATCAAAGCTCTTTGCATCGCCGCGTCCGGACTACCATGGTTTGGGCCGTATGTCTTTTCCTCGTGGCTGCTGATTCAATCGGCGTCATTTCCGCCCTGGCAGCCACTCACCGAAGAATCCAGGCTGGAAATTCACAGATTATTCCGATCAGCGTTTCGGCCAAAGGGAGGGGAACTCCCTGGGTTGATTTTCAAGATGCCACTCCCACCAGCCTGGACTATGTCGGACAGGAAGCCTTTGTCAAAGCCGTGGCTTCCGGGCAAGCCCGCCCACTGTCAATCGCCATTGGTGACCTTGACAATGACGGCACCCAGGATGTCATCAGTGGATATGCCTCTGGTACGAGCGGTCTGTTGATGGTTCAAAAAGGTACGGCGGCTTTGTCAAACGGCGCGGCGCGGTTGCAGGACCGGGGTTCAATTTTCCAATTGCCGCAGGCGCCCTACCTGCTTCAGGTTGGCGACTTTGACGGCGACGGCAAAGCTGATGCTGTGGCGGCAACAACCGGTCAGAGTGAAATTCAATGGCTGCGTGGCGATGGTTTTGGTGGCTTCGCGATGGCGGAAAGCATTGCGGTGCCAGGAAATATCATATCTCTGACCTCCGCGAAAAAAGACACTGGCGGTCCCGCCGATCTGGCGATTGGGCTGGCCGGTGACAAGTCAACCTCCCTGCTGATTTACGCCGGGCAAAACGGTGGTTTGAAGGCGACGCCGCACAGTCACCGCCTGCCGCTGGATGAACCGACGCAGTTGGCGCTCTCTGAGCCCACTCAGCAGGGGTTGCAATATCTCGGTGTCGCGACCGGGCAAACCCTGATGCTGGTCAAAGGGCTGGCTTCGGCGCGCGAAAAAATAAAACGAACATTTGAATCCCCGGTCCAGGGGATTGCCTTCGGGAACTTTACCCAGCTTGAACAACCAGAAGTCGCCGTGCTTGTTGGCACCGGCGACGTTTTTGTGTTTTCGCTGGACGAATTGTTTTCAGGTGCCGAAACGGAAGGCGTCCTGTTTGGCAGCATTCCAAATCCAAAAGGATTGGCGGGACTGACCACTGGCCGGTTTGCAAAAAATGCAACGGGTCTTGATGACCTGCTGGTGATGGATCGCGGAACACGAAAAATCTATCTGCTGATCGCCAGTGACTTGATGGCGCGCGAAGACCGAACGTTTACGGCTGAATTTGACGTGAGTACCCGGCTGGTAGCCGTGGCCCCGATCCAGCTTACCGCCGGCCAGCCACAGGATCTGGTTGTGCTCTCGCTTGGCCCAAATGTTTCGCTCGTTTCGCAGACGAAAAAAGAAGACGTGGTTGTGACCTCACCCGAGGATCCTTCGGAATCAACCGTTTTTGCTCCAACCGAAAAGCGCCCGGAACTCGAAGTCAACCCGCTTTATTCCCCAGGCAAAGACGGTGCCTTGACTGTGACCACGGCTGCGACAATCGTTAATCGATATACTTTTCTCACCGCCAATGCCGCTGCTGGAGCAACGAGCATCACGGTTGATAACACGAATGCAACCAATCGCCTGGTACCCACGACCCATCTCACGGCGGGCGACCTGATTTTGATCATTCAGATGCAGGGCGCGACAATGACCACAACCGATAGTTCTGCTTATGGAACTATTACTGCTTACAACAATGCTGGGAAATTTGAATTCTTTAGCGTGTCGAGTGTGGGCTCAACCACAATCTCGCTGGCCAACTGCACTGGTGGGTTGCGCAATAGTTACACTTCGGCTGGCAGAGTCCAGGTCATCAAAGTTCCTCAATACACCAATTTAACAGTCAATAGCCCAGGATATATCACGGCACCAGCCTGGAATGGCAGTTTTGGCGGTATCGTGGCGGCGCATGTCCAAAACACAGCAACTTTGAATAACAGCGGCACAAACGGGTCAATTCAAGTTTCGGGCCTGGGTTTCCGTGGTGGTGCACTTGAAAACAACACAGCCGGTCAAACAACAAGTTCAGCGGTACTCATCTTTCGAAACACGGATTCAAATCAGGGTGCTGAAAAAGGCGAAGGAATTGCCGGCAATCAAACCGACTATAATGCTATAGGAAGATACGGTCGTGGCGCGCCGGCCAATGGTGGCGGTGGCGGAAACTCGCATAACGCCGGCGGCGGCGGTGGTTCAAATGGAGATAATGGGGTCACCTATGATGGATTAGGCAATCCAAGTCTCTCAACAGCAAGCTGGGCAACCGCCTGGAATTTGGAAAGTGCTGGATTTTCCACCCATACTTCCAGCGGTGGTGGTCGTGGGGGATACTCGTTTTCCTCGGCGAATCGGAATGCCACAGTCGAAGGCCCTGGCGATGCAGATTGGGGGGGAGATGGTCGTGATAATACTGGAGGCTGGGGTGGAAAGCCCCTTGATAACGACCCGTCAACCACCAATTCCCGCATCTTTATGGGCGGCGGCGGCGGTGCCGGTGATGCCAACAACGGCCCAGTCGGTGGTGCCGGTGGAAATGGGGGTGGTATTGTCTTTTTGCTAGCGGCTACGGTTTCCGGTACCGGAACAATTCTGGCGAATGGCAACACTGGCGGTAATACAACCGGTACCGGAAATGACGCCCCAGGTGGTGGTGGTGGTGGTGGAAGTGTTGTGGTGAAAGCCACGACCTTGAGTGGGATAACCATTAATGCCAATGGTGGTGTCGGCGGAACCCAAACCATCAGCGGGGATGAAGCTGAAGGACCAGGCGGCGGTGGTGGTGGTGGCTTTATTGCTACTTCTGGAGGCACCGTTACTCAGAATGTGAACGGTGGTCTGCATGGAACTTCAAACTCAAGCGCTGTCACTGAATTTATCCCCAACGGTGCCACCCGTGGTGCGACTGGTGAAACTGCCACGGCACCCGCTGATGCCAGTTTCCCATTTTGTTTTCCAACTGGAACCGTAACCGGGCATGTCTTTACCGACACCAATGGTGATGGTATTCAGAATGGTGGTGAACCGGATCTGGTGGGAGTCAGTGTAACGATTACCCCTGCAACAGGATCACCAATCACCGTCACGACAGATGCGAGTGGAAATTACACGGCGAGCGGCGTTGCGGCAGGAAGTGCAACTGTGGACGTGGCCGATCCCGCCAACACCAATGAAACGACGAATGTTGACCCGCAAACCGTGACGGTAACCGGCAATAGCACAACCACCGCCACCACTGTGGGCTTCCAGCCAGTTGGAACAGTGACTGGGCACGTGTTTACCGATACCAACGGAAACGGAGTCCAGGACAGTGGCGAACCGGACCTGAGCGGTGTCAGCGTAACGGTTGATTCCGCCAATGGGCCGCCCATCACGGTGACGACTGATGCGAACGGGAACTACACCGCAACCAACGTGGCAGCCGGCCTCACGAGTGTGAACGTGGCCGACCCGGCCAACACGATTGAAACGACGAATGTTGATCCACAAAACGTGACCGTCACCCAGGGAGCAACTGCAACGGCAGCAACTGTTGGGTTCCAGGGCTTTGGGAGTGTTTCCGGCCACGTGTTTACCGACACCAACGGTAACGGTATCCAGGATTCCGGTGAGCCGGACTTGAATGGAGTATCCGTCACGATTACTCCGGCGAACGGATCGCCAGTGACAGTGACGACAAATGCGAGTGGGAATTACTCCGCGTCGAACATTCCAGTCGGAAACGTCACGATTAACGTGGCTGACCCCGCGAATACAATTGAAACCACAAATGTTGATCCACAAACGGTAACCGTGACAGCGGGAGCAAATACAGCCGCCGCCAACGTGGGTTTCCAACAAGTTGGGACGGTGACGGGCCACGTGTTTACCGACACGAACGGAAATGGAATCCAGGACAGCGGCGAACCAGACCTGAGCGGTGTCAATGTAACAGTTGATTCGGTCAACGGAGCCCCAGTGACAGTGACGACCGACGCAAATGGGAACTACACAGCCAATAACATCCCAACTGGCAGTACGTCCGTTGATGTGGCTGACCCAGCCAACACCACTGAAACCACAAACGTTGATCCACAAACCGTAACCGTGAATGTGGGTGCCACAACCACCGCCGCCACTGTGGGCTTCCAACCAATTGGATCAGTTTCCGGCCATGTATTTACCGACACCAATGGCAACGGTATCCAGGACTCCGGTGAACCGGACCTGAATGGAGTTTCAGTTACAATCACCCCGGCCAACGGCTCACCGGTGACAGTGACAACCAATGCAAGTGGAAACTACTCAGCCTCGAATATCCCAGCGGGCAGCGTCACAATCAATGTGGCTGACCCCGCGAATACAGTCGAAACAACAAATGTTGATCCACAAACCGTAACTGTCACAGTTGGAGCGAACACGGCAGCCGCGAATGTGGGTTTCCAACAAGTTGGAACGGTGACCGGGCATGTGTTTACCGACACGAACGGGAACGGTACTCAGGACAGCGGCGAACCAAACCTGGGCGGTGTCAGTGTGACGGTTGACTCAGTCAATGGCCCACCGGTGACCGTGACGACCGATGCGAACGGGAACTACACGGCCAGTAACATCCCAACCGGCAGTACAACCGTGGATGTGGCTGACCCAGCCAACACCACTGAAACCACAAACGTTGACCCACAAACCGTAACGGTGAGCGTGGGGGCAACCACCACCGCCGCCACTGTGGGCTTCCAGCCAGTTGGAACCGTGAGCGGACATGTTTTTACCGACACGAACGGAAATGGAATCCAGGACAGCGGTGAGCCAAACCTGAGTGGTGTTGACGTGGTGATTGATTCAGACAACGGCCCACCAGTTACTGTGACTACTGATGCGAACGGGAATTACACAGCAAACAACATTGCAGCCGGGAGCGTGAGCATTGATGTGGCTGACCCGGCGAACACGATTGAAACCACAAATGTTGATCCACAGACCGTAACGGTAACCCAGGGAGCAACCACAACGGCGGCAACGGTTGGGTACCAGCCAGTCGGAACAGTCACTGGCCATGTATTTAATGATGTGAACGGGAATGGAACGCAGGACAGCGGCGAACCAAACTTGAGTGGTCTCAATGTGGTGGTGGATTCAGTCAACGGACCACCAGTGACAGTGACGACCGATGCGAATGGCAACTACACCGCCAACAACATTCCAGCCGGAAGCACGTCGGTGGACGTCGCCGACCCGGCCAATTCAACCGAAACAACCAACGTTGATCCGCAAACAGTCAGCGTGGTTGGTGGCAATACCACCACGGCAGCCAATGTTGGGTATCAGTTCTTTGGAAGCGTCACCGGTCACGTGTTTACCGACACCAACGGAAACGGAACGCAGGACAGCGGCGAACCAAACCTGAGTGGCGTCAATGTGACGGTGGATTCAGTCAATGGAGCACCTGTCACGGTCACGACGGATGCGAACGGCAACTACACCGCCAACAACATCCCGGTGGGCAGCACGTCGGTTGATGTGGCCGATCCAGCCAATACCAACGAAACCACGAACGTTGACCCACAAACCGTCAACGTGACAACTGGTGCCACTACAACGGCGGCCAATGTGGGCTACCAGCCAGTGGGAACCGTGACCGGACATGTCTTTAATGACGTGAACGGAAACGGAGTGCAGGACAGCGGCGAACCAAACCTGGCGAATGTGGATGTGGTGATTGACTCTGAGAACGGAGCACCAGTCACGGTGCAAACCGATGCGAACGGTGATTTCTCCGCGCCAAACATTGCCGCCGGAAGCACGACGGTGAATGTGACGGATCCAAGTGGATTTACCCTGACAACGGCAAATGATCCGCAAACGGTGACGGTGACCCAGGGAGGAACGGCGGATGCAACCGACGTGGGCTTCCAGGGCCAGGGAACAGTGACGGGTCATGTATTTAATGACCTGAATGGAGATGGAGACCAGGACAGTGGCGAACCAGACCTGAATGGAGTCAATGTGACGTTGACGCCAGCGGGAGGTGGAGCGCCAATCACCGTGACGACCGACGCGAACGGGAATTACACCGCAACCAACGTTCCAGCCGGAAACGTGGATGTGAATGTAACCGACCCGGCGAACACGAATGAAACGACCAACACGGATCCACAAACGGTGAGTGTGGCAGCCGGTGGAACAGCCACCACCGCGCCAGTCGGTTTCCAGTTCGTGGGATCCGTGAGCGGGCACGTGTTTGAAGATGTGAACGGAAACGGAACGCAGGATTCAGGTGAACCAGACCTGAGCGGTGTGAATGTGACACTGACACCAGCGAACGGAACGCCGGTGACGGTGGCGACGGATGCGAATGGCAATTACACGGCGCCGAACATTCCAGCCGGAAGTGTAAGCGTGGATGTGGATGACCCAGCCGGAACCGTGGAAACGACGAACACGGATCCACAGACGGTTTCAGTGACGGCAGGCAATACAACCGCAACCAATCCAGTGGGTTACCAGGGACAGGGAACCGTGACCGGACATGTCTTTACCGACACGAACGGAAATGGAACGCAGGATAGCGGCGAACCAAACCTGGCTGGCGTGGATGTGGTGATTGATTCGGTGAACGGGGCCCCAGTGACCGTGACGACGGATGCGAATGGGAACTACACGGCCAATAATATTCCAGCGGGCAGCACGACAGTGGACGTGGCCGATCCAGCCGGAACGATTGAAACGACCAACGTTGATCCGCAAACGGTGAGTGTGACGGCAGGCAACACCACGACAGCGGCGAATGTGGGATACCAGCCAGTGGGAACCGTGAGCGGGCACGTGTTTACGGACACGAACGGAAATGGTGTGCAGGACAGCGGCGAACCAGATCTGGTCGGCGTGGATGTGGTGATTGATTCGGAGAACGGAGCACCGGTGACGGTTCAAACCGACGCGAACGGCAACTACACGGCGTCAAACATTCCAGCGGGAAGCACGACGGTGGATGTGGCTGACCCGGCCAGCACGGTGGAAACGACGAATGTTGATCCACAAACGGTAACCGTCACGGGTGGCGCAACCACGACGGCGGCGAACGTTGGCTACCAGCCGGTCGGAACAGTTTCCGGGCACGTGTTCAACGACGTGAACGGAAACGGAACGCAGGACAGTGGCGAACCAAACCTGGCGAATGTGGATGTGGTGATTGATTCCGAGAACGGAGCGCCAGTGACCGTTCAAACCGATGCCAACGGCAACTACACGGCGACGAATATCCCCGCCGGAAGCACGACGGTGGATGTGGCCGATCCAGCCAATTCAAACGAAACGACGAACGTTGATCCACAAACGGTGAGCGTGACGGGTGGCAACACAACCACGGCAGCGAATGTGGGCTACCAGTTTGTGGGAAGCGTGACCGGGCACGTGTTTACGGACACGAACGGAAACGGAACGCAGGACAGCGGCGAACCGGATCTGGCGGGAGTGAATGTCACGTTGACGCCAGCGAACGGAGCGCCGGTGACGGTGACGACGGATGCGAACGGGAACTACACGGCGTCGAACATTCCAGCCGGAAACGTTGGAGTGGATGTGGCCGACCCGGCGAATAACAATGAAACGACGAATGTGGACCCACAAACGGTAACAGTGACCGCAGGCAACACGACCACGGCCAGTGCCGTGGGTTACCAGCCAGTCGGAACGGTGTCTGGACACGTGTTCAACGGCGCAACCACAACGGCAAGTGCCGTGGGTTATCAGTTTGTGGGAACAGTGAATGGTCACGTGTTTACGGACACGAACGGAAACGGAGTGCAGGATAGCGGCGAACCGGATCTGGCGGGTGTGAACGTGACGTTGACGCCAGCGAACGGAGCGCTAGTGACGGTGACGACGAATGCCGGCGGGAACTACTCAGCGGCGAACATTCCAGCCGGAAACGTCGGGGTGGATGTGGCCGACCCAGCCGGAACGGTTGAAACGACAAATGTTGACCCGCAAACGGTGAGCGTGACGGCGGGGAACACAACCACAGCCAGCACAGTGGGTTACCAGCCGGTCGGAACAGTGAGCGGTCACGTGTTTACGGACACGAACGGAAATGGAACGCAGGACAGCGGCGAACCAAACCTGGCGGGTGTGGATGTGGTGATTGATTCGGTGAACGGAGCGCCGGTGACGGTTCAAACCGACGAGAACGGCAACTACACGGCCAATAATATTCCAGCGGGAAGCACGACGGTGGATGTGGCCGACCCAGCCAACACACTGGAAACGACGAATGTGGATCCACAAACAGTGTCGGTGACGGGTGGAGCCACCACCACAGCGGCGAATGTCGGTTACCAGCCAGTGGGAACCGTGACCGGACATGTCTTTAATGATGTGAACGGAAACGGAACGCAGGAC